>VBBA01000340.1 GCA_005888675.1 Candidatus Bathyarchaeota archaeon
CCAGATAACTTGAGGGTTGCGGTAAGAACCATCACCCATCGCTCCCTAGGCCTGAAGTTAAGACACTGTGTAATCGTCAGATTATGAGCTGGTCGCGGTTCTTTTTGAACTTCCAGATCATTCGCATCTAGGGGTTGTCTCAATTGTGCGATCTCTTGCGCATTGACGGGCGTCCGGTAACAGGCCATCGGTGGAATGCACGTATTAGTTGGGAGAACAGGAAACCATCTTTTATCTGATCGGCTCCTGAAGTAAAATCATATATACTTCCCTATTAGTTTAAGTATAGAAGAGTTTACTTGACTAAAGAAGAAACCAGGGACCTTCGAGAAGAGCTCCGAGAGGAGATCAGGTCGCTGAAGGATGAGGTACGGCGCCAAGTCTCCAAAGCTATTGAGAATTCGGGATCAGGTTCGATCAGAGTTGACCTCCACAAGGACGACGTAGCTCAAACCGAACCTTCCTTTGTCGTCGTCAAAGACCTAGTCAGACAGATTCGCGAGGATGTAAAGTCAAGCCTTGCGACAAGAGGCGAGATCGCGGTAGACGAACTAGTCGACAATATGCCCGAGACCACAGCAGCAGACCTCCTGAAATCACTAGCCAATACAGACAGGCTCAAGATGGTCAAAATGCTCTACTCGACAAGGAAGACTTTCTCAGACTTCAAAACAGTCACTGGCCTAGAGGCGGCCTCCGTCAACAATCATTTGAAGAGCCTGTTGAACATGGGCCTGGTTTCCCACAGCGACGAGGGAGGCTACGAGCTTACCAAGAGGGGAAGGATGCTCACCAGAACTTTGGCATTGATGAGTGAAGCACTGGGAGGGGAACAAATTGATTGAGATAGGACGCGATTCTAATATGTCAATAGCGACAAGACGAGCTGCTGTCACGTTAGGCGGCATATCAGCACTTCTCGGCGTCGTCTGGCTCATCAGAGGACCTCTCGGAATCCAACAATACTCAGTCACCATACTCCTCGTTGGCTTCGGATTGTTCTTCCTAGGCCGGGTTCTACGTACAGAGACTAACTCTGGAGCGGGCAGAGCACTCGCCAGCCTTCTCTGGAATCTCCTTGCTGCATTTGTAGGGATCATTTTGTCGATCTGGATATTGGGATGGGTAGCGTCCCTGCAGTCCGATGTCTTTCCATCTATGATTTCAAGATGGGTTCCGGACCTTGTGATTGGAGGGATCGCGGCGGGTCTCGGGGCATATGCCGTGCAAAAATCGGGCCTCGCCAGGGGAAGGACGACTCCGTTCTTGGTCACCGAAGGCAAGGGGCCGACAATGGAAGGAACAAGACTAGTCGTGAAACAGGACACAGTCGGGATGCCTATCAGGCGTCAGGGACGAACCATCGGCTGCGTATTACTCGGTGAGGTAGCAACCTCGTTCAAGACCCCAATGGGGATGGTAAGTGCGTCCCTTCCGGGTCCTGTCACTACAGTAGGAATCCCGTTCCAGGGGCGAACAGTGTCAAAGGATGACGTTACGAAAATGACCGGGAAGGGGTCAGACCAACTGATCGAGGAGACCAATTCCCGAGCACAAAATGTGGATGTTGGACGAATAAGAATCCGCGATGGATGCATGGGCGAGCGATGGAAAATCGGTCCACTCATCTTCGACTGGGACGGGGACGGCGAACATCATCCAAAAGAGAGATGGCTGGCCAAAGGAACTGGTAGCGCATATGTCACTACCGACGGTATTCGCGCCACCGCGAAATGGAATGGCAGTTCTCTTTCAATCGGTGATGGCTCGATGAAGCTCGCGGTAGGCTCGGACAGCTTCTCCTACTCTCCAACAGAGGTAAAGACGGCATCCCCGCACCACACTCTCCAAGTCACTCAGGACAAGATCACCCTTGACACTAGAAAATTTACATTGAAGGTTTCAGGGGACAATGTTATCCTCAGGACTGAAGACAAGACCAACAGAACCGAATCCAAGGCACTGGCGAATGATCTGCGATCATTACTCACCGAGACAGCCAAGAAGCAGGTGAAAGACGTGATGGAAGGAAGCCCAATCGATCTTAGTGACATGTTCACGACGACAGAGGAGGTACTCGCGAAATATGACTGAGACGGTCGAAATGAAGACGGGTTCGGCGACTCCACCAGAGACTAAACTTATGAAAGCTGTCTTCCGCACGAGATTCGGAC
>VBBA01000341.1 GCA_005888675.1 Candidatus Bathyarchaeota archaeon
CGGCCCGATGGGGCAGGATGTCACAGTCGACGGCTGGGTCTTCCACCTGGTCGGAAATGCCGCTCCAAGACGTTAGCGGACCCCCGCATAGGTCGATTTCGGGTAACAGGAAACGACCAGCTTCCCGGTCCCCCACCACCGCTGGAGTTCTAGGCTGATTGCACTCGATATAAGAATTCAGGGGAACCAAGGACCTCTCGTCCCCTCGTCAGGCGGTTGTTTGGGGTCCAAGAAAAGATGAGGTTTTCGATCACGCTAAATACGAATTGGACTCGATATGGTATGATTAGGATTGTCAAGCGCGTTAGTTCTTGCACCTAGGTTCGAGCGTGTAAAGCAAGTTTTCGAGATACCCGATCTAGAACTACTAGATGTCTCGAAAGACGGAGAAACCGCGCTGGTCTTGTCTAATAACACTGGATCCTACCAGCTCTTCTCGGTGCCCGTCAAAGGTGGAGATCTAAAGCAGGTCTCGCATGGGAAAGAACGTGTTTCGTGGGCTAGCATGTCCAGCGATTCTGAATGGGTCGCATTTTCAAGAGACGAAGGTGGAAAGGAGCAGCACCAGATCTACAAGGCACGACTAGATTCCGGCGCAGAAGAGCAACAACTTACACAGTTGCCACCCAACCGAATTCTCGACTTCAATTGGTCTAGCCGAGCCGACCGGATAGCATTCGCTGGGTCCACCAAAGAATTCAACGGAATATGGGTCATCGAAACTAAGACCGGAAAAGCCACAGAAATTTACCGACAAAAGCACTGGCTCTTCGGCCCGGAATGGACATCGGATGAT
Source organism: Candidatus Bathyarchaeota archaeon (assembly GCA_005888675.1). Taxonomy (GTDB): domain Archaea; phylum Thermoproteota; class Bathyarchaeia; order 40CM-2-53-6; family 40CM-2-53-6; genus BA-13. The sequence continues at coordinate 797 of VBBA01000341.1, forward strand.
TCGTGGCTTGTTTTCTCAGCTAAGACGACGGAGGCACCGACCGCGATGGAACTAATTTTCAAAGGCATGAATCCCCACAGCAGCCCAATCGTCTATACACCGAAACCTGGCTCCGAGAACACTAGAGCACAATGGAATCCTCACAATTCATCTTTGGTTCTATTCAAGACAGATGCACAGGACCGTTATGATTTAGCGATCTACGATAGGGACAAAAGTCGCTTATCGTATCTAAAAGCAGGTCAAGAGAATTTCGGATTAGATTTCCCGATCTTCGGATGGATGCCCGACGGCAAAGAAGTCTTCTACCTAGGCACAAAGGAGGGTAGAACACGTCTCTACATTGAAGAGGTTGAAGGTGGAAAATCGCCGAGAGAGATCAAGATTCCAGAGGGCTACCACGCTGGTTTCAGCAATCAATGCTTGAAAGTGCGGAAGGATGACCAAGTCGTCTTCTCTTCGTCCTCACTCTCCAAACCACCATCATTAACAAAGTCCAATCTGAAAACGGGCACAACCACCAGTATCTTCGAGCATAGCACCAAACTGCCGCTTGGCAGAGCTGAGCATGTTGTGTACAAATCCTTCGACGATCGCCCAATTCACGGCTGGTTTCTGACCCCATCCGACCAAAAGGGGCGCAGGCCGTGTGTGCTAGTGATACATGGCGGTCCTGCATGGGAGGTAGCCGACACTTGGACCCCTGCAATACAGTCATTTCTCCTCGCCGGCTACCCAGTCTTCGCACCGAACATTCGAGGCAGCACCGGGTACGGAGCAGACTTCGAGAAACTGAACGTGCTTGACATCGGCGGAGCAGACTTGAGGGACGTTGAGGAGGCAGCAAAGTATCTGAGGAAGCGGGTTGATGTCGATCCGGCAAAGATTGCGCTTGTCGGAGCAAGCTATGGCGGTTATATGACATTCCTAGGGTTAACGAAGAAGCCAGAGTACTGGGCGGCCGGTGCCGCCATCGTCGGCATCACTGATTGGAAGGAAATGTACGATCTTTCGGACGCGATCTTCAGAAGCTTCATTGAACGCTATTTCGGGACACCTGAGGAGAATCCAGAACTCTATCATGAGAGGTCCCCCATACATTACGTTGAGAATATCCGAGCTCCACTGTTGATATGGCATAGAGGCAATGATTCCAGATGTCCTCTCGGTCCCGTCGAGAAATTCGCTTCAAAACTGAAAGAGCAAGGGAAGAAGTACGAGATGACGGTCGTCTGGGACGAGGGACACGGATTCCAAAAGCGGGAGAACCTGATTCGACAGTACAAAGGGGTTATCGAATTCCTTGACAGACAACTGGGAACCCCAACTGCCTGAAGGGCTGCAGTATCGCATTATTATCGGAATAGCTCAATTAGGAGCTGTCGGACTTTGACGGAGAAGAAGGAGAAGCGCATCCCTCCTTGGGAGAAAGCACGGATTCTCGTTCACATGCAAGAGGAACAACGAAAACGGAAGCTTCTAGGGAGTGAGATGAAAGAGAGACAGCGCAAGGCTGCTTTACGGGTCAAACGGCCTAGTCCTCTAGACTCAATGGATGAGAATAGGAAGCGTCTTGCCGAGATTCGAAAGCGAATAGAATCGGGAGAAGAAGAGAAGTAACCCTCTGGTTCTATGGTGGTGGCGGAACACTCTTCTGTTTCTCTTTCGGCAGTTTTGCCCACTTCAGGAACTCCTTGCTCGGTACCTCTGACTCGTACAACTTTTTCCTTTCGCCTTCTAACGGCGCTGGGTTTTCGCCGAGCAATTCGGCCGCCGTTATGACCTTGTTTCCGGCCTTTGCGGCCACTTCTCTTATGGGGTCTAGGAATTTAGACCACATCGGATCCCGTAACAGGTGATGATCTACTACGAAGATCGGTATTTTCTCAGCAATTCTTTTCATGTTATGACGGGCGGCATTGATG
>VBBA01000386.1 GCA_005888675.1 Candidatus Bathyarchaeota archaeon
TGTGAGGGGGAAACAATCCCGAGACCGGTCTTGTTGACACCGTCGGCATCAATGTATGTGGCGTTGAACACGTCGTTGTACATGGCCTGGATGGGCCACTTGGACGAATTGGGAGACACGATCAATCTCGACGCAAAATACGCAATCGCTCCTTCGCTAGTCCAGATCCTATCACATGGACCCGTCATCTTGGCGATCGAGGCGGCGACAGATTGCTCGGCTACCGTGTATCGATTTGTTGAGAGGAAACCTGTGGTTCGCGGAACACCATACAATGGCACGAAGAGCACAAGTACTATCATGAAAACAGCGATTATGGACTTGTAGAAATCGAGCGACGACGGGACGTGGGCCTTAACATCGATCCGTACCAGAAACAATCTCTTGAACAGGGTCTCGATCGGGCCACTCGCAAAGTATGCCAAGAAAGGAGTCAGATAAGCGAAGTAGTGGCTCAAAACAACCCTAGGAACGGTCGAGATCAGTGCGAAGTTCAAGATGTAGAGATAGACAGGCAGTAATGACAATAGATCTCCCCGGCTGACGGCCCTTCTGATTATTTCTGCAGCCCCAACGATCCCAAGGATAATCATAGGCAAGAATTCTAGTACTGAGATCCAAACATGTCGAAGACGCTCCGCCAAGGTGAAATCAGCTCGGAGACTGGACTGGAGACTTATGCTCTGCAATACAAAATTCGAGAGGTCCCCGAACAACGCTATGAGGAGCAAGGCCATGCCGGTTGCGACTAGACCACCAACTATGAGAGGTAATGTCAGTTTGACACTTTCTCGCCACGAATTTTTCCTAGCGAAGTAGATGAGTGCGAAGGTGACGACTGCAATTGCCACGAATACAGCCGGATACCATATCATCAATGCCGCCGCCATCAGAGCGCCAGAAATTATTAGTCGCCGGATGGACCTAGTAACGATTCCTTTTACCGCGAAAACTAAGGACAAAAGCACTGGAATCTCGAACAGGATAAATTCAAGCGGCGTGGTCAAAGAGTATGGGATAGGATATACCGTCAGCATCACCACCGCACCAAGCGGGTTGAATGGCGAAGAACCAGCATCCCTAAGAGTCGCCAAAAAGACGTACGTCAATAAGCCGATAATGAGGAACAGTACAAGGTAGCATGCCCGAAGGAGTACCAAGTTTTCGCCCGACACAAAGACTAGAGCGGCGATTCCAAGATAGCCCAGTGGTGGATGTGGCAACATTATTCCTTCATAAGGGACCGAGCCCCTCAGCACCGCGTACGCAGAGTATGTGTAGACTGACTCGTCGCTGAAGAAACCTGTGCTCATTAAGAAGGGCACTCTGATAAGGAAACTCGTCGCTAGGATACCGGCAAGATAGCGCCACTCCCTTGTGCGACCCTTGCTTGGACCAGGAAGTGCCTCATTGGTTGTCATGTCATTTCGTCACACCGTCAACAAGGGGTGTTTAGAATATGGTCTCCAACGTCATGGTGGCCGCTTTCCCTGGCAATTCCGGCGAGACGTTGCGTAGATAGCTCCGCATGGACAACGGAAGTCCTGTTAGCTCGCTGAACCTAACTCTCTTCAGGAAGAAGTATTGAAGAGCGACGTTGGGTCTGGCCATATTCCTGATTATGGCCTTGTCAGATAGGAGTCTTCTTGATTGTACCTCGCCTCTCCGACGAACAACCGTCCTCATGTTAACAAGCAGCCAGTAATAGGCCCGGATGGGATCGGTATCAAGCCCAACACGCCTCCGGATCGAGAGATACAGGACAGAAGCCATGTCGAGAAGGAACCTCAAGGGCAAATACTTCAGTAATGACGTGGCCGAGTAGTTTTTCACCATCATTAAGAGGTTGTTCCGATGTTTGAGAAATGACTTGGAACCTAGGCTTGTCCCTCCTCCAAGGTGATAGACTACGGATGATGGGACGGAAACAACCCTGTATCCCCTCAATCTCAGACGCCAGCTTAGATCGATCTCTTCCATGTGTGCATAGAACACCTCGTCTAGAAAGTCGGCCTCTACAAGCGCATCACGTCTGAGGAACATAGCAGCGCCACTAGCCCAAAAGACATCATGAATGGCACCGCACAAGAATCGAGCATTCCGCCACAGGCCCCGTTGTACTCGAAGTACGACGGGTGAGAGAGCCATCTCAGCTTGGGTTGGCATGCTCCAATCTTACCGTCCGACTCGGCAACGGAGACGAGTGCATTGAGCCAATCTGGCTCGACGATCGTGTCATCATTCAGGAGGACGACATAATCGCTGAATATCTGCTTGAGTGCAACATTGTATCCTCGGACGAATCCAAGATTCCCTTGGAGCTTCAGTAGGTTTATCCTGTCCCTATATCGCTCTTCAGCCCGGCCGACGGAACCATCTACAGAGCCGTTATCGACAAGGAAGACACGGAGGTTAGAGTACCTTGAAAGCAGAACCGAATCAATGCATTCGCAAAGTCCTTCAAAGCCCTCATAATGGAGTATGACGATGGCGACTTCAGGGTCAGTATGAGAGGCTTTGACCTCGCTGTCCATTTCCTTTCCTCAGGTGAAAGTCGCGCCAGACACGAGCCAGGGTTAGGAACTCGTTGGCCGCAGCACCGACGATCTTCCTCCCGGTGTATACCCTGCTCTTACCCTGCCTCGCTCTGTAAACGACTGGGACCTCTTTGGTGCTATACCCTCGGAGGTAGGATAGAGCGGTGAACTCCAGCCAGAAGTTGTACTTCGAATACTGGACCGCCCCTGCAATGCTGACCGCTGTCTCGCCCTTCATTAGTCTGAAGGCACTTGTCACGTCACGGCATTTCACATGAAAGAAGGCCCGTTCCATCAACCTAAGGCCGGTCGACAGGAAAATCCTGAGAGGTGACTCCACCCGCTTCGTTCTCAATCCCATGACGATATCGGAAGATGAGGATTTCAGGTTACTCCATAATGCATGGAAGTCAGCGGGGTCGTACTGGCCGTCCGAGTCCATGAAGAGAATATAGTCCGCGCCGTCTCCGGCTTTCAATATGGCATCCCTGGCGGCTCTGGGATACCCTTTCCTGAGGGGACACGTGGAAACCTTGAGGTTGGGCATGGTCTTCGCCAGTGAGAGAAGGGCTTGGCCGGTCCCGTCTGTGCTTCCATCCTCGGATACCATGAAGACTACACGGTTACCGTCGTTCCCGATCTTCTCATTCGCCTCGGAGAGCGTGGACCTTATGGTTTCCGCTTCATTATTGTTTGCAAGTCTAGGGGGTCCGTTCTACTAGCAATCGCTCAAGTACCCCACCGTTTGTCTTGTGGGTGGCAAGATACCATTCGACCGTCTGCCTCAAGCCTGCCTTCAAGCTAACGGCCGGTTCCCAACCAAGGACCCTTTGGGCCTCGGAGATATCAAGTGCCCGGCTCAATACCCCTACGGGCTTGGATAGGTCGAACTTTACCGGTGGATGGAAGTCCATGATATCAAATATCATCCTGGCGATGTCAATGAGACTGGATCTTCGTCCAGTCCCTAGGTTAATCGCTGAGCCATCCTCGATCTTTTCAGCAGCGAGCATCGAGCCTGTTACAAGGTCGGAAACATAGGTAAAGTCTCTCTCTTGATTGCCGTCTCCCCAGATCACAAACGGATTCATCTTTTCGAACGCTTTGTAGATCAGGGCGATAATAGCGTGAGTTTCATTCTCACGGGGGCCGTATGCTGTTACGAATCTTACGCTAGAACCTTTGATCCCGTATTGCTTGATGAACGACTTTAGCTGGACCTCTCCCATTAACTTGGCCCAGCCGTATTCTAGATCCGAGCTGAGCGGTTTGCTCAGGTCTGTTATGTCCGCGTCACTCTCGCGAAGAAGATAGTCCGAGCCGACCTTGCTCTGTAGCTTGGGCGGATACACGCAGGCGCTGCTTGCAAATACGACTTGTTCCACGCCGGCTTCTGAACTGGCTTCGAACACGTGATGATCGATCGAGAAGTTGGATGCGACATCGGCTGGGTGCGAGTCGATGTAGCCTCTGCCACCATGGGTCGCAGCAAGATGGAAGACAATTTCATTATCCCGAAAGGCATTTACAATCTCGGGAAGTGCACAATACTCCAAGTCCATTTTCAGGAACCGTATTTTCGCCAGGCTATCCCGGAGATTCTCCAGTGTGCCACTGCTCAGATTGTCTATCACAGTGACCCGAGAACCCATCGCAACCAGACTGTCGACAAGATGGCTACCGATAAAACTGGCACCACCGGTGACGAGAATATGTTTCCCATTCCAATATGAGTTGCTCGGACCGATCATCAAAGTGCCAGACACCCGTTTTGATCCTTCGATGGTTTTCCACTGTATTTGAATGGTCGCTCGGTCACCGAGATATATCGAGGATCAAACCGCCAAATTATTATTATCATTATGTTGGAACCTTTTAGAGAATAGAATTGCATTTTCGTGAAAATTGAAACAATAATTGGGCTAGTCCGCGTTGATATTTGTCAGGCGACCATTTGTACTGGCCTGCTATCTAGTTGCTGTAACCAGAAGATGGCTACTTCCTGTTTCATCTGAAGAGTACGGCCAGTATCGAAATCGCTCTCACGCGTGCCCCGAGAATAATAGCAACCCACTATTGACCAACAGAGTCTGGTGGCTAGGGACTCGCCTAGCAGCCCGTGAATGTTCTAACGAGAAAGGATAATTCTTGTTGACCCCTCTTGCAGACTTTTCAATGTGTTCTTCTTAGGAAACATTTGATAGGAATAGTAGATTCTAGCGGTGACAGGTTGAAACTGTTCAAGGTCAGCCCCCACTGCTGGGCCTTCATTGGTAATGGAGATGACGTCTACCACTCCTACGGAGCAAATACCGGACTAATCATCGGAAGCGAAGCATGCCTCGTCGTCGACACAGGCTTCCACCATCGAACGGCCAATCAATTACTCTCAGTTGTCCGGAAGCATTCTCCGAAGCGATTGTACGTCCTGAATACCCATTACCACTCGGATCACGTCTTTGGAAACCTTCCCTTCACCAAAGCCGGCGCAAGCATCATCGCTCACGAGAACTGTCGCCAATCCATGCTAGATCAGTCAGAAGGACTCCTCAACAAGTATCGGAAGAGAAACAAGCGCCTAGCAGGATTGTTGAGGAGAGTCCAAGTGAGCTATCCAAGCGTCGCCTTCCGCAACAATCTCACTCTCCATCTGGACGAGGAAACCACCGTTGATATTGTCCATCCGATTGCTGTGGCACATACCAATGGCGATTCAGTAGCTGTCTGCAGAGAAGATGGAACAGTATTCGCAGGCGACATTTTCTGGAACAGGTATCATCCCAACCTCGAAGACGCCCAGATCGAAGGCCAGATCCAAGCATTACAATGGATCCTCAAAACGAAGCCTAGAAGAATAGTTCCGGGGCACGGCCGAATCGCAAGCCCTGATGATGTTAGAACCGCTATTCGATATCTAAGAGAACTCGAAAAAAGCATTCGAGCCGTTCGTGCTCATAAGAAGCCAGCAACGAATCCTATACCTTCTTGGACAAGGAATTGGAAGATGAAGTGGTTGATGGACGAGTATTTGCGTGGTCTTAGACAGTAGAAGAGACTAGATTCACGCAGTTGGCTGTGGAAGCGGACTGCTGAGCTCGCTCTGTTTGCCTCTACGCCTTTGTAGGAACCATACTCCACCTCCGACGCCTGCCGCGGCTACAGCCCCCAACGAACCGATCGACAACAAAGTCATTGTTGTTAACGGTGCAGGATCGGAATTGGGCGCTAAGTTGGCCATCCTGCTACTGCTTGAGCTTAGACTTGTCGAGGTC
>VBBA01000387.1 GCA_005888675.1 Candidatus Bathyarchaeota archaeon
ATCAACGATTAGATTCTTCGATCCTATTGGAACTATCTTTCCAGCGAGTGTGATCTCGTCAGTTTTCAATAGGGTCCCGATAGATGGGACTGGACTACCGGCGATGATGATGTCGGTTCCAGTGTCGAAGACTCCATTATTGTTCTTGTCATATTCGACTGGTTCTCCCAAAGTGTATTGCGAGGCCAATGTGACATTTGCATCCCAACGACCGTTCGCGTTGAGATCGTCGAACTTGATCAACGTGTCCAACTTCAGTGAAGTCCCCGGAACCGGGGCGGTCGATCCTGCAAGCCAGGGCTCTCCAATGTTCGCAGTAAGAGCTGTTCCAGCTTGTGGGATCGCTCCGCGAACAGTGTATTCTCCGAAATCGTATAGAGAGTTATTGTTGTCATCGTATACGATAGGTTCGGAAGAGTCCCATACACCGTTGCCGTTCGTGTCGAAATATCTGAGCTTCGAGTCAATGGTCAATGTTGATCCAGCCGATAGAGGAGGTCCGAGGATTATCGGTTCACCAGCATCGAAAACTCCGTTCCCGTTTGTGTCGTACGCGATGGTTTCGCCTGGGACCCAGGTCGTGTTCGTCCCTGTCCTGAAGTATTTGATCTTCGGGTCGGTCTTGAGAGTGCTACCCACATTCGGCGAGGCCCCCGCGATCACTGGTTCTCCGAGTCCACTTGTCACCCCGGTCAATGGCGGCAGCGATGGTCCTGAGATAATGGTTTCAGCATCGTAGAGATGGTTGCCGTTCGCATCGTAGACGACGCTCTTCCCAGATGTCCAAGTCTCGGATGGGTTGATTGTAGCGTTGACGTATCTGATGTTTGGATCGAACCTTAGACTGGTCTGATTGGCAGGGGCGGCTCCATAGATGACGGGCTCTCCGGAGTCGTACAATCCGTTGCCGTTTGAATCGTACACGACAGGGTTGGCAGAAACCCAAGAAGTCCCTGCGCCTACGAACTTGATTGCAGGATCATTCGCCAATCTTGCGGACGGGTTGGGTACGGGAGTGGCGATTGTGGTCTCGGCATTGTAGAGATTGTTATTATTCGCATCATAAACCACCGTCTCTCCCAGATTCCAGATCATGTTGTCGTTCGTGTCGAAGAATTTCAGACTTGGATCTTTGGTTAGAACTGTGTTGTTGGCCGGTGCAATCCCTGAGACTATTGTGTCATTGTAGTACCGTCCGGTTGAATACTTGCCGTCGCCGTTCGTGTCGTAGACAACTGTCTCACCAGGGACCCAGGTTGTGTTGCTTCCAATTTTTGCGAACATGATCTTTCCATCGTAGGCTCCGTTGAGGTTGGAGTCATAGACAACAGCTTCTCCCTGATCCCAGATACCGTTTCCGTTTGTGTCGATGAACCTTAGACCAGGATCGTTCTTTGGGAGTTTCGAGTGTGAGAGGAAGTCACAGCTGGAAAGGCCAAGAGCACAGGCCGGGTCGTAAATCGGTGTGTCAGCGTAGTCGTAGAGATTGTTGAGGTTCGCGTCGTATATCACAGTGTCTCCAGTGACCCAGTGGCCAGTGTTGTTGTCGTCGACGTACTTGATCTTCCCATCGTAGACTCCATTCCCGTTACTGTCGTATACGACAGTATTTCCAAGTGTCCAGGTTGCGTTGGAGCTGATGAACTTGAGATTATTGTCGCCAACCAAGGCCGCGACCACCAGATCGTTTGCCGCATATTGACCCGTGTTGTTCACGTCATAGACAAGTGTCTCTCCGGACTCCCAAAGGCCGTCTCGATTGAGGTCGACAAATTTGATGTGCGGGTCAATTTTCAAGATCGACGAGATGGTCGGAGCCGTGCCGATTATTACGCAGTCTGCGATGGGTGGGCTTGTGCCTGCGCATCTCCCAGCACCAGGTGCAATGCTGGTGAGTGTACCGTTAGGAGTCTTCCCCTTGTAGATTATCGGTTCCCCAGGGTCCCAGACATTGTTGTTATTGGAGTCAACGTACATCAGTTTCGGGTCGTAGATCGAGTTCACACTAGAGTCGTAGACGACAAACTCTCCCGAGTCCCAGGTGCCATTGTTGTTGAAATCGTAGAATGCCAGCCTGGCATCTACTTTGAGAGCAGTCCCCACTGCCGGAGCCGTGCCCGCGATGACTGGTTCGCCGGCATCATAGAGACCGTTGCCGTTCTGGTCATAGACGATCGATTCGCCTTGGTCCCATACTCCATTACCGTTCGTGTCGACAAACCTGATCTTGATGTCGCCTGTCTCCTGGCGGGACCAAGCGACCCAAATGTTTCCCCTGGTGTCCTGGGTAGCCGAGGGATGCTGGTCCATGGCGTTGGTGTTTGTAAGCTGCGGCTCCGACGACCATGTGAGTCCATTGTCGTTCGATTTTGAATAGTAAATGTTGTAGGTGTTCCCGCGCTTGCTGCTGA
>VBBA01000388.1 GCA_005888675.1 Candidatus Bathyarchaeota archaeon
ACTGCCAGACGCCTTCTCCGTGATCAGGTCCTATTCATAGAAGCCAAGAAAACCAACACTCAACTACTCATAGCCGAAAACATACTTCTCCCAGAAATTCCGGAGAGGAGACCGGCCCGCTCGAAGGAAGAGATCTATGCGGTTCTCATATCGGACATTCACATTGGGAGCAAGCAGTTCCTCAGAGAGCCCTTCGATAGAGTGCTAAGCTGGTTGAAAGGGGAACTGGGAACTCCTGACCAGAGGGAGATTGCAGGGCGAGTGAAGTATGTCATGATAGGCGGAGATCTTGTTGACGGCATTGGCGTTTATCCAAGACAGGAAATAGACCTCCTGATTCCAAACATTCACCAGCAGTATTCAGAATCGGCCAAGTATATCGGCCAGATCCCTGAGCATATGAGTGTCGTTATGATCCCTGGAAATCATGATGCTGTCCGCCAAGCGTTACCCCAACCCATGATTCCACGCGAATACGCCGGTCCAGTCTACGATTCCAGACACATTATCTCGCTCGGAGATCCCTCTGAAGTTCGTCTCCACGGCGTCCACTTCCTACTCTACCATGGTACTAGTTTGATGGATCTTGTAAGCTCGGTTCCGGGACTCGATTATCAAAACCCGGTCTCAGCCATGGAATATCAGTTGCGAGCTCGCCACCTTGCTCCAGAGTATGGTAAACTCACTCCGATAGGCCCAGAGCAGGAGGACTATCTCGTCATAGACAGAGTGCCTGACGTCTTCACCTCTGGACATATTCATGTTTCAGGCTCCGGATTGCATAGAGGTACAACAATCATCAACAGTGGCGCCTGGCAGGGACAAACCGAATATCAGAAACGGATGGGCGTCGAGCCCAAACCTGGCATTCTTCCCGTTGTGAACTTGAAAACTCTCGATGTTCGTATGATGAACTTCATCTCGCCTCAATCCTAAGAGTTCTCGCGTCACTCTAAAGTAGCTAGGGCCACGTCAGCCCGAGGCAAACCAGGCGGAGGACGTGGGTGGGCCTGAATACAGTTAGAGTAGCGGTTGACATCGGCGGCACTTTCACCGATCTGGTGAGCATTGACAACCGCGGCAGCATAACTAATGTCAAAGTGTTGACGACCCCTGATGAACCGTCAAGAGGGGTCTTGGATGTAATCGAACGATTTCTGTTGACCAGTCACTCGAATGCTGAGGATATTCGATTGGTTGTTCATGCGACGACTCTCGCATCGAACGCTCTATTGACTGATAAAATCCCAAAAGTTGCCCTTGTCACAACCAAGGGATTTCGTGACGTTCTAGAGATAGGGCGACAGAATAGACCTGAACTCTATAATCTACAGGTCGAAAGGCCTCGCCCTTTAGTTCCTAGACATCTAAGGTTCGAGATCGATGAACGCGTCAGTTATGATGGTGCGATCCTCAAGCACATCGACTCTGCTGACTCTCGTAAAATAGCGAAACGAGTCAGACGATCAGGTTCGCAGAGTGTTGCTGTATGTTTTCTACACTCATACGCCAACTCATCACATGAGAGGTCGTTCGGCAAGGTTCTCAGGAAGGAGTGCTCCAAGGCCTGGGTAACACTGTCCTCAGATCTACTCCCAGAGTTTCGTGAATACGAGCGAACAAGCACAACAGTAGTAAACGCTTGTCTGCAACCAATAATCTCCGACTATCTAGAGACACTTGCCACTGGCCTCAGAGCGAAGAGGATCCAGGCATCGATTTACATGATGCAATCAAACGGTGGCACGATCTCCTACAAGCAGGCCATCGATCAACCGGCCCGGGTGATAGAGTCCGGACCAGTGGCAGGCGCAGTAGCGGCAAAATACTATGGACGTCTCAGCAGGGCCAGAGAGGTAATCTCGCTGGACGTTGGTGGAACAACCTCGAAAGCAGGCGTTTGGGTCGGAGACAGATTCGAGCTCACAACTGACTACGAGGTCGGTGGCCGACTTCACGGAATCCGACGCCTTGAAGGCTCTGGCTATCCAGTCCGTTTCCCCTTGGTAGATCTTGTGGAGATAGGGACTGGCGGAGGCAGCATAGCAAAGGTTGACTCTGAAAAGGTACTCCACGTCGGTCCTGACAGTGCGGGAGCAAGCCCAGGACCTGCATGTTACGGACTTGGCGGAGAGGAGCCCACTGTCACAGACGCGCATCTCATCCTAGGTCGACTAAATCCGGATTATCTCCTGGGTGGAGAACTGCGGATCCATCCGCAACTCGCGCGGAAGGCGATCGACCGGAAGATAGGAAGGTCATTAGGAATGACTGTCGAAGAATCCGCGCTTGCGATCCTCAGAATTGCGATCGACAATATGTTTAGCGCTTTGAGGGCCGCGAGCGTAGAGAGAGGCAAGGATCCTCGAGGGATGCTTTTGGTCGCGTTCGGCGGTGCGGGTCCTATGCACGCGTGCGAAGTTGCACAGCAACTAGGAATCCGGACGGTCCTGATTCCGCGGAGTGCTGGGCTATTCTCTAGCCTCGGTCTTCTCCTGGCTGAGCCTATGAGAGACTACGTACAAACAATATTGGTAACGCTGGAAAGCGTCTCGGTCACTTCGCTTAACGAGTTGTTTGGCAGGTTGGAGGATGAAGGGGCGAAGTCTCTTGCTGAACAAGGTGTTTCTGGAAGAATGATCCATTTTGAGCGCTTCCTTGATCTGAGGTACTCGGGACAGGGATACGAACTATCAATTCCAATTCCACGGAAGGCTCTCGATC
>VBBA01000389.1 GCA_005888675.1 Candidatus Bathyarchaeota archaeon
AGAAGCTGAATCCAATCCAGAGATAGTGAAGAGTGCCCCACACAAAACCTCCGTAAGAAGGATAGATGAGGTGAAAGCGTCACATCCAAAGACGATCAGACTTCGGTGGGATACCCCCGCGATGAAGAGATGACGCTCTATCTTGACACGCACGAACGTCCTCTCGCTCGCAAATTGTGACGAAACTTGACACGCTGAGAAGGGCCACTAATGGGAAGTCCTTTATACTAACGGATAGTTGGCGCGTCTTCGTAGTACCGTAGCTATACGCTATGGCTATTGAAAGATATATCTTCTATCCTAGCGGAGGAATGAGAGCCTTGTCAGAAGAAGAATTGAGTCACATTCGATCCGATCAAAATCCGAGAATCTCAATCGTTGGAATAGGAGGTGCAGGGAACAAGCTCCTCGGCAACGTCATCGGCAACGGCGGAATAGGCCCGGAACAGTGCGTCGCAGTGAACACGGACAAGGGCCAATTGTCTCGATCGCTGGCGAGTAACAAAGTCCTACTCGGCGAGGATATCGTCGACGGGAAAGGGGTCTTTGGCAGCGTATCCGTGGGACGTAGAGCCCTTCAATTGTCGGCTCATCGGGTAACGTCTTTCGTCGGAGCGTCGGACATTACCATAATCCTAGTAGGTTTTGGCGGGGGAACCGGTACCGCCGCCGCTCCTCTAGTTGCCCAATGGGCCAGAACACAAGTCAAGCCCGTTGTCGCAGTTGTTGCTCTGCCGTTTACCCATGAGCGTGAAAGGAGGTTCATCGCACTTCGGGGCTTGAAGAAAATGGCCGATGCTTGCGACTGCACAGTGGTGGTGGACAATGCAATGAGTCTTGATGGGAGCGAGGGAGTTAATGGGGTGCTGGCAGATTTGACCGCTGTCGCGGCGGTCCGCAGCCTTACTGAGGCGCTGTCTAGTCTAGAGTCGAACATAACGAAGAATATTCTCCGAATACTAATGTTGGGTCCGCTATCCGGTGTCTACACCCATCATATGAGGCCGGAAGAGAGTTTGAGCACCGCAATTCTTGAGACAGTTAGAACCCCTTCATCGAATCTTTCACTTTCGAGGGCCCAGGGCGCAGTGCTACTGTATACAGGCCCGGTACCAATCGGTGCTTCCCAAGCAGCCCGTGCCTACGACACGCTCTCATCATTGACTGGGCGGACACTAGGTTTTGTGTACGCAAGCACGGTAAAAGCGTCCGCCCCTACATTGTGCCTGTTGCTAACGGGTTATGATTACGAATCATCGTTAGGGTCTTTTGTAGAACTCCTAACCGACCTGTATGATGTGGAGTACGAACAGCCTACAGGAAACCTTGAGGCGCCTCTCCCTCTGCAACTCTACCAGTTGGAGAGACCCTAGAAAGATCGTCGGACATTAAGAACAATCTTTCTGGTCCTTTCTCCGATGCTTACTTGCCTTCCGACTGGTTGTGTTCTGCCAGACCGTATGGCGTCTAGGATTGATTCTTCGTCGGGTGAGTTGGCCTCAATCACGGTGTAGGCTCTTCCAATTGTCTGGGGGATGTGAGAGTCGCTACCCGCAACCTGTGCAATCCTCCTCTTCTCTGCAAATTCCTTCGCTGGTGGCCATGCTACTCTTGCGAAGAGGCTGGCAGCGTTGAGAACCTCGATAGCATCAGGCATCACCTTCAATCTTTCAGGCCTGACATTGGGGCGGAACAGGTCATAGGGATGCGGCAGTAAGGCTACACCTCCCTGAGCTCGGATCTTGATGATCGTCTCTTCGGGAGACAGCCCTCTTTCGATCGGCTCGCAAATTCCAAGTCCAATGACATGCCCAAACTTACTCGAAACCTCTATGCCCTTTAAGGCGATAATTTCCGATGGGAGAATGTCTGTCACCTGATTATGCTCTGTTATCGCGATGCCATCTATACCTGCCCTTTTGCAACTCGGGCCTAACTGGTTCAAACTGGTGAAAGCGTCGGAGGACCTTGAGGTGTGAACGTGTAAGTCAATCTTAAGCTTCAACTGGTTTCCTTGTCCTCATTTTGTCGAGCTTGTCCCTCAGGTCCTTCGACGATACTTTATGGAAAAGGGGAGCCAAGGATCTGATTCGCGTCCCAGGCTTCACAAAACCCAGGGTACTCTGTGACCAATCGGGAATCCCCCGCCTGTTAATGCTGGCCCTAATTTTCTTGGATGTTTCAGGCAAGAAGGGGTAGACTAAATCACCGATTGCCGCCAAGAATTGGACGGCCGTTCCTAGTGCTTGCGCAGCTGCGTGCTTGTCCGTCTTGATCTTTCGCCAAGGTTCCCGGTCGTTCAAGTAACGATTCCCTTCTCGAGCAAGGTCTACAACATTCTCTATCCCTTCTTTCAAGCG
>VBBA01000390.1 GCA_005888675.1 Candidatus Bathyarchaeota archaeon
CTATTCTTGGCTAGAGCGATTGCTATGCCACTGATGTTGTAGAACGTCCCATCTGCAATCATACTCCGGGCTTTGTCGAGAGCTTGCTCTGCTGTTACTTTGATAGAAATGTCTGCTAGAGTTTCCTGAACAAGTCGGGTCCAGAGTTTTTGGTCCCCGTAGAGAGTGCCGTCGAAGTCGAAGATTACTGCCCTGATCTTTCGTGATTGGAACAGTTCGTTCTCCAACTTCTAAGAATGTCTTTGGCCGGTTGAGAAGCTCTCAAGCCTCTCTTACCAGAAATTTCTGTGTCTATACGCCTTTGATCGAGCCGTTGAACTTTTGCGTGAACTCGTCTGAGTCTTGGTGTATCTTTGTAGCTGCTCGCTCCATTGCCTTTTCAGGTGAGCCCTCGCCTTTCATTCGGACGGTTACAGTGGGGCGGGAGAATAATGGATGCTCGATGTCGTATCCGGCCCAGTCGACTGTCTTGTCAGATAACAGTGCTTCCTGTAGGAGGTGGCTGAACGTGTGTCCTTCACCGTCGACTTCGATCTTCAAGTATCCCTTCGATTTTTTGAGAACCTTGACTCTCATTTCCTAGTTTGTTCCTCCTGTCCAGGTGCCGAAATCGTCTGCTAACCGCCTTCTTTCAACGTTGCGGCATACGTCGCATCTCAAAATTCTCCCCGATAGAACGAGGTTGCCTCCACATCTGGAGCAGTAAGCCTTGATCACGCCTAATCCATGTCCGGCAGTAGTGAGTTTGGGAATGCGCTGGCTGTCATCAATGACTTTTGCCCGTATGATGTCGACCGGTTTGCAGACATCACTCATCGCCCGTTCGAACTTGGGACTTGCACTTGAGATGTGCAACATGCCTGTGAAGGGCGGCTCTAGGGTCTTACCGTCGACGGTGATGATGTTGACAATTGCCATCTTCTCCTGTGCATTCTGCACTACCCCGATCACGGTGCTGCCCTCCACAGGGAGAACTGGCGGTCCGGCGACTGTTTTGACAGTTACAATGTGCCTGTTGAGGTCTAAGGATGCTCTTCCGGTCTGGGTGGA
>VBBA01000391.1 GCA_005888675.1 Candidatus Bathyarchaeota archaeon
CTGCCCTGAGGAACGCTGGCCTGGCATTTGGGGCATGAAACAAAGGATGTTTGAGGCTGGGCCGCCGCGGGCGGAGCATATTGCATCGGGGTATTTGCAATCTGTGGGAATAACACCATCCCGGATCCTAGCCCAGCGCCCGGAGAGGTGGCCAGACTCTTGCCAACGTCTTTCATCGTCTCCATCCTAAGGACGTCGGCTCCTGACATTCTCTGGCGGAGCCAGAAGAGACGGTCGCGGAACTCGTCCGAGGTGTCTATCCCTTCGAACTTGAAGTCGACTAGATCGGTGCCGATGCGTCCGAGGGCATCGTTGATGTTGACCTTGACCGTGGTCGAGGTCTCGTTCAGTTTTGTGAATGCGGTTGCAAGATCATACTTTGACACTTCATCGATCACTCGTTCGTTGATGATGCCCCTGAGGAATTCGTCAACTTGTTCCGATGTGTAGGCTCCCTGCCCACCGACGACTTGGTTGACGAAGAGGTTGGGGTCGCCGATGCGGAACCAGAATGTTCCATGCACCATTAGTGGTGCTAGCTCGGTGGTCTGGGCCTTTGCTCCCCATTTGCCGGCAAACTGCTTTTGAGCGACATAAATCACGGTGGATTTGAACGGGGTTTTCCCAAAGACCAGACCGAATACCTTGGACAGTAAAGGCAGGTTCTGAGTCGTAAGTGTGTGGCGACCGGCGGGAAAGACGTCGTACGATTTCCCGTCCCGGAGGAAGACGGCCACCTCGTACTCGTGAACTACAAGTTGTGCGCCCCACTGGATCTCCTCGACGGGGTATCGAAAGACGATGGCGTCTTCGGCGGCGCCGCGCCATTCGATTACTTGTGGCATCCTGATTACTGAGCTCCTAGAATGACTTGTTTGCGACCGTTATATGCCTCTTCAAGTGAGTCGACTTGTTTTGTGGCTGCGAGAACCTTGCCTCTGGCCTCGTTCCACCGTTCGTTGTCCACGGAGTCTTTCAATGAATCGATTGCCTGCCCTACGCTGTCCGACATTTGTAGGAGCTTGTAGTCATAGTCCATCATCTGATCTAATTGTGGCTCCTTCACTTTTACGATATCGAAGAATCCTGCATAACCATACTCTGAATGATTGACCTGTTGAGAGACGCGTTCGAGTCTTGCTGATAGACGGTCAGTATCGTCCCATGTTTCAGTAACTCCTTGGTTGACGAGAGAGCGGTAAACGTCTTTGGTCTTGGACAGAGAGTCGGAGAGTTTCATGTAGATCTGGTTTCGTACGAGCTTATCAGATTCTCTTCTCAGCTCCTTCTCCTTGTATCCTCTGAATCCTGGAAGGAATAGTTCGATTTTTTCCAAAA
>VBBA01000392.1 GCA_005888675.1 Candidatus Bathyarchaeota archaeon
TTACCGCCTGCTCAGTCATGCTCGCAGTTCTGGATACGAACTCTTCGCTTTGGAGCGTGGCCGGAATCGAACGTTTCAGTTGATCCATCACACTCTTCAGATCCTTCTTGAAGACCTGTGCTCGTCCAGCTGGAAATTTTAGAGCTGTTGGCTCGAACGGATTCTCGAAGTTGTTAACGTAAGCCCAGTCCGATGGAGTCGGCATCTTTCTTGCAAGCTCCACAAGATAGTTTCGTGTTGCAGGCCTTTTTCCTGACAATGGAACACCAGCAGCGTAGATATTGAAGCCCTTAGCCTTCATCTCGACGCCAAACCGGAGCGCTTTCAGAGCCCTTTCTTGCCCAATGATACCTTCCGCGAGCCCGAGTTCGGCACTCGTCTCGCAACCAACACTATCGGGGGGACATTCTAGCCGAAGCTTCTCGGGAGGAAGCTCACTCACTGTCATTTGATTTCTCTCCATGATTCTGGGAGTATTAGCCTTTACACGAGAGCGGTTCTCGTTCGGAAAATACTCGTACGGAATCCTAAGACAACTCGTACTTTCTTTATGAATTACGTGAACTCTTTCCTCTCGAACAGGATGAGCCCAATAATCGCCGTGATCACAAAGTAGCCCAGCAATATCGCAAGCCCTTCCGGAATCGTTACTGCGAAGAGGACGCTATCTCGTCCACGCGGACCCGCTCCTCTGATGGGTTGGGTTGAGGGGTAAGGGTCCATGAGCACATTTCCTACTATGCCGGCCCCATATGAAATGATGAACCACGGTTCTGTCTGTGCAAAAGTGGACACCAGCAATTGGATGATGTTGAAAGCAAACAAGAAGAGTATAGCGGTCACGAGTATGGACATCGAGCTGGACTTGAACAGTGAGCTGAAGAAGAATGTGAACCCGAGCACTGCAACCAGATAGATCACTGAAAAAATCAATGACTCTGCAAACTGGTAGGGTATGTTCGTACCGAAATAGTAGAGACCGTTACCAATTGTAAGTGCGGCATAGGCTCCGAATATCATTAGAGACGCCAATAATGCCCCAAAATACTTTCCAATGTATATCGATGAACGGCGGAGCGGGTTAGGAACGAGGAAGTACCCAGTCTTGTTCTGGAACTCGCCAGAGATAGCGTCTCCACCAAAAAAGATCCCGTTGATCGCAATGATGAAAGTGATCGAATTCCCCCACCAGAACGAATAGAACCCAAGCGGTGACGATGCGAACGTGCTAACGCCGTAGTAGGCAACGAGTGCGGTCAGTATTCCACCGATTAGGAGACCAATTACGAGTAGGATGAAGAACCTTCGCGACCTGAAGTAATTGACCAACTCGTATTTTGTAACTGTCCCGACTTGGGAGATGCTCCCCGCTAGGACATGGCTCGTCGCGGGCTCGAGCGTCGTTGTTGTGAGAGGCGCCTTACTCATCTCTTCTATCAGTTTCCTACAACGTGTCCTTGATCAGGTTGAGGTACGTGTCCTCCAATGTCGAGGCGGATGGGTGATAGCTGAGCATACCAATCTTCAAGGCCACCAAATCGGTTAGGAGTCTCGCCTGTTCTTCCTGGCCGCCTGAGAATTTGATTCGTAGACTTCTCGGATTGAGCTTTTCAACACTGCCAACTCCGGCCAGACTTGAGATTTGTCCTCTGATGACTTGGTCATCAATGTCTCTCACTAGTTCAACTTGAACGACACTTTCACCTCCGTCATGTGCGAACCGGTCCGTGACATGTGCAAGCGTGTCGTATACCAGTAATTTTCCATGGTCGATCATCGCGACCTCATCGCAAATTTCGGAAACTTCATTCAACAGATGCGAACTCATGAAAACAAGCCTATTCCTCTGTTTCAAAGATCTCACAATATCCCGCACCTCTGCCTGCCCCCTCGGGTCCAATCCTGTTGTGGGCTCATCCAGGAGGACAATTTCCGGGTCGGACAATAGGGCTGCAGCAATATTGATTCTCTGCTTCATCCCCTTCGAAAATTTGCCAACCTTCTTGTCCATCCACTCATCCATTTTGACTTCGGAAACGACTGCTTCGATCCTCTTCGTACGGTCCGCCCGTGGGATGCCCCGCAAATCAGCAATCATAGAAAGCGCTTCGCGCGGAGTGAAGGATGGATAGATCTCCGGGGTTTCGATCAGCACGCCGCAAGGGTCCAATGCCTTCTTCTTCTCCTTGTGAACATCGACTCCGTTGATGAGGGCTTGACCGCCGCTTGCACGGATCAGATCTGTGAAAATTTTTAACGTCGTGGTCTTGCCCGCGCCGTTAGGGCCGAGGAACCCGACACACTTTGCGCCTTCAATTTTCAAGTTCAGGTTTGAGAGAGCGACGAACGAGCCGTACCGTTTGGTAAGGTCTCGTGCTTCAATTGAAGACAATTCTTTTACTCGCTCGCCCGAGTCAAAGCCTCACTATTTCAGGATATTCCTAGGGGTATCACAGTGGAGCTTTTGTTCCCGTCCCCTTCTCGTCCCCTACTCGTGTCTGTGACCGGACATCCACTTCTTCTCCTCGGCATTGGGCGTGAGAGGATATGCTACTGACCATAGGAACATCCGTGCTGTAGAAGGACCTACATGGTGGAATCTTGTCTGGAGATCCTCCTGTAGCTTGTCCTCTTTCTTACCAAATGAACCAAGATAGTCTCGGAACGACCCAAACTCTTTCTCCAAAGCTAGGACTTGTTCCGCATTGTGAATAGTCGCACGTATCTTCTTCTCGTTTCGAACTATGCTCTCATCTTTGAGCAGAGCACGGATGTCCCTTTCCGAGAATTT
>VBBA01000377.1 GCA_005888675.1 Candidatus Bathyarchaeota archaeon
AGCC
This sequence comes from Candidatus Bathyarchaeota archaeon, assembly GCA_005888675.1. Lineage (GTDB taxonomy): Archaea > Thermoproteota > Bathyarchaeia > 40CM-2-53-6 > 40CM-2-53-6 > BA-13. Next base: position 5 of record VBBA01000377.1, read on the forward strand.
TATCCGCACAAGTCTGGAACTCTTAGTGTTCACAAGTTTGTCCGTACCATAGATGGCGACCTCTCCCTCGTCAACGCCGGATTTGCAGCGACCGGAAAAGTATTGTCGGAGCCAGTAGCCAGCGCTGAGATATTGAACGGCTCCCCAAGCAAAAAGCAGTGTTCCCAGAGTAAGACCCAAGACGCCGAGAATGTAGACGTGACTCGCCAAGTTCCTCGATTGTCGAGAACGGCTCCAGATGTAGACGATCATGGCGTAGACTGCGATTGCCGTCGCATAGAAGTCGAAAAGAGTCCCGAGGAAGCCGTCGGAGTAGTAGGAGGTGAAGATTGAGGAGAGGACTCGCCCAGCGAGTATGATGATCCCAGCGTTGACGACGTATAGGATGGTCGAGCTTCTAACTACTCTGACTACGTCTCTTCTCACTATCTGGCCAAGAAGATCTTCTGGAGCAACGGTCCGGGACAAGGATCCGGGAGAGAGAAAACATCGTGCTGTTATAAATGGAGGTCCTCATAGAGACGGGCCATGTTCGCGCGGGGCACGATCCCGATGCACCCAGAGGACCAGCAGCTCTTGGAGATCGCGAGGGATCTATGCCGCAAATTGGGATATTACAACTTGAATCCTAACACGATTTCTTGGAAGGAGAAGATGGGCATCCGAAGATTGCCCGCTGACCATTTCATGATACTAAGGGGCGATATCCAGCTTTCAAGTCGAGCAATGGGACAATTGACCCCGGAGGAGTGGCGACCCATAATCGCATCCGGCCTGATATATTACAAGACCCTAACAAGAAACTCGCTAGTTGGAATGTTGACCACGATGATTCCAATAGCGCTCCTGATGCCTGCGGTTCTCCTCGTTTCCTTCAAGTACCTCGAAGGTTCTATCCTGACTTACCCCATTGTATTGGCGCTGATCGTCCTTACATTCTTGGCGGGGACGCGTTTCTTGATGTACCCCAAGAGACTCTGGTTCAAGGCCGACGTTGAAGCTGCACGTATCCTCGGCAAGGAATCATTGGTAGCATCTCTTCGGAAGATTGACCAGCTCGACCCGAACCGGACCGGCAAACGAGGCAGTCTTGCTAGGCCCAGCCCGTCAGAACGGGTCGAAAACCTCACACGGACCGACAAGAGACTCGACACCCGATGATTTGTCTTAAGAAAATTGACGGTGCGATCGACACCCTGACAAGAAGTCCCTCATTTTGAGCCCTGATCGCCAATCGGAGCACACTATTTCTGGCCCCCGATGCTGTCCTCGTAAATTTCCGCTATGTTTAAATGAATAAACCCGTTTCCGCAAAATGCTTTTCCAGGCATAATGAACGATTAACGTCCGATCTCGCTCATTTTGAGGCGCCTGAGAAAATATAATTGTAAAAATAGGGGTGGGTAGCACCTCAAAACTCAAGACGTGAGAGACACATTTCCACAGGCTCTCGAACAAATCATCTAGCCCCATCTATGAGTTTGGAAATCTCCCCTTAATGAGATCGGCTTCATCTTCAAGACTCTGAACGGGAAGAAGTTCGCTAGAAAAAAAGTTTCACACCTATTCTAGCAGAATAATGTAAGCATGCTTATTGATCCCCACCCCCCATTATTTTTCTCCAGCCACGCAGACGACACGAATACTTTCACCCCATATACTCCAAGCAGGTTTTCCAAAAAGGTCCTCCCCACAAAAATCCTAACCTCGGAAGCACAAATCGCCTCCAGCAACCTTCAGAATCGGTC
>VBBA01000378.1 GCA_005888675.1 Candidatus Bathyarchaeota archaeon
TGACCATTGAAGATGACGTGTTTATCGCGCCGAACGTGACGTTCACGAATGATAAACATCCGAGATCGCATGGAGAATGGAAACTTCTCGAGACTCTGGTGAAGAGTCACGCGTCCATCGGGGCAGGCACCACGATAACCCCAGGCGTGACGATCGGAGAGAACGCATTGATCGGAGCAGGATCCGTAGTCACTAAGGACATCCCGGACAATGCTATTGCTATGGGTACCCCTGCTAGGATAGTGGGACATAGACCACGTGTCCAATACAATGGGTCCAAATAGTCAAAGAATACGCGGTCGAAACCATTTTTGAAAAGCATCGTCATAATACCTGTTTTTCGCGAGATCGGAAAGATTGGTAGCGTCCTCTCCAAGTTCGAACCTTCGGTAGTGGATCAGATATGCCTCGTGATCGACGATCCAATTCCCAGTATTCTGCAAGAGATAGATGAAGCTCGGAAAACGATCGACATTCCTGTAACTATTATTGAAAACCCAGTTCGGAAGGGGATCGGGCATGCGATTAGACAGGGTTACTCGTACGCTCTAGCGAACGGGTACGAGCTCGTTGTTGTAATGGCCGGAAATGGGAAAGACGATCCTAGAGAGATACCTCGACTCACAACTCCTATCCTGAAACAGGGTTTCGATTACGTCCAAGGCTCCCGATACGTCAAGGGAGGACGACATGACAAGAATCCATTCATACGAAGCGCCTTCGTCCGGATGTTCCCTGTAGTTTGGACGGCTCTGACGGGTGTGAGGTGCAGCGACGTTACTAACGGGTTCAGAGCCTACAAAGCGTCCCTTCTCAAAGATCCTAGGGTGAATATCTGGCAGGACTGGTTGGACCGTTACGAGCTCGAATACTATCTCCACTACAAGGCCTTGACGCTCGGCTACCGTTTCATAGAGAGGCCAGTTTCGAAAACTTACGCGTTCAGGAATAAGGGAGGATACTCCCACATTTCTCCGATGCGGGACTGGTGGCAGATTGTGGGACCATTGTTTCTCTTGAAAATGGGAGCTAAGGACTAGCAATGCCCGTCCCCGGGGACGGTTTTGTGGGGCTAGCCGCTGACCAGAACGTAGGAGTAGAAGTTCTCACGCGTTATGCAGAGTTCTGGAAGATTCCCAATAAACCCGTCAACAAGATTCCGGGCACTGATGTAGACACGATATTCTGCTCGGGGAGACCAGAGCAAGCGTTCGATGGGAAAAGGGTAGTGATCTCACCATGTAGCGCGGAAGATGCGACTAGAATCGCACAGGATTACAATTTGACCGTCACCACGGGAATCAACATGATCAGCCTCCCAGTTTCTGAGGAAGCACAGGTTTCAATTCAAACCCAAACCTACGATTTCCAAGGCTCCCAAATAGAGTCGGTCATAACGAGCAAAGGCCATGTGGTTCTCTCCAAGATTCGTGCCAGGGACACGTATCTTCTCTCGATTGACCTAGTGAAAAATTACAACCAGCTAATGAGCGGTGTTGACGATACGCCGCATCCTCGTTTTCGCTTCGTCACGAAGTTGAGAGGTTCCTACAATCTCATTCCAAGATTCGTCCGTAACAGGGCTTTTCGAGACCCAGCAGGACTTGAGAAACTACGTGAGGAGACTATCGCTCCAATGGAATGCCTCCGGCTGATATTCCTGGCTAGTATTGTGAAAGCATCTGGTCGCGCGGTCCCATTTGTCGGGTTCTGGAGGCGAGGGAAAGACTACGCGCTAGCAGTCACACATGATGTGGAAACTAGGGAAGGACTTGAGAATGGATGCATGAGGCTCTATGATGTTGAACAAAAGCTCCACGTGCGATCCACGTGGAATGTGCCAAGTGATCGTTATCCGCTCTCGAATGAGATTCTTTCCAAGCTTGCTGTTGCTGGCGAGTTAGGTGCGCATGATACACGACATGATGGTCGGCTAGTCCTCGCAGATTTTGAAGCAAAAGTGAAGAGAGTTGGAGAATGCAGGACGACTCTAGAACAGGTTTCTGGGAAGGAGGTTAGAGGGTTCAGGTCACCACTGCTTCAGCACAGTAACGAGCTTGTTGAGGCTCTTGGAAAGGCCGGTTATACTCATGATTCATCGATCCCTTCCTGGGAGATCCTGTCACCCACTTCTCTCGGGCCTCATGGGATCGGAACAGTCTTCCCCTTCATCGCTTCTGGTATAGTGGAGGTTCCTGTCTCTCTCCCTCAAGACCATCAACTGCTACGTGTAGTGGGACTCAAAGCCCCTGAAAGTATAGAGTTGCTGCACAAATTCTCACACTGGATAAGTTCCCTTGGCGGAGCTTGCGTATTGCTTGTCCATCCCGACTATGATTTCGGCCTTCCCGAGAACCAAGATGACTATCGAAGGCTTCTCGAAGTTTTCACTCAGGATCCAAAATGCGACATCATGACCCTTGATGAGATTGCCAGGTGGTGGTCCCACCGAGACAGAGTCTCTTGGAGCCTAGAAAACGGTCGTGTGCAGGTCAACATGCCCGATGGACAATCTGGCCCAGTCGCCGGTGAAATCCATGTTAAGCTAGCGATAGATTACGACGACAGGACCGGCTTGAGAACGGAGCCGATCTCATGATCCCACTCACAACCCTAGCGTATGGGAAGAGTTACGGGCTGAACATTGTAGGAGACTTTTCGTATCTACCAAGCGTGACGGTCATCGTTCCAACTTACAATGAGGCCACGGTGATCAGTAGAAAGCTCCGTGATATTGCTCAATCTAACTATCCGAAAGAGAGATTGGACGTGATCGTGGTTGATGGTGGCTCCACTGATAACACGGTAGAAGAGGCTTGGAAATCAATCAAATTGGGCGTCGTCAAGGGCGAAGTGTTGGAGGAGGCCGAACGGCAGGGAAAGACAGTGGGCCTC
>VBBA01000379.1:0-3134 GCA_005888675.1 Candidatus Bathyarchaeota archaeon
CACAAGCTGGGAAACCGTTACCAACACTCTATTCAACCAAACCGCACCCAAGCTGTACCAATTAATCGTTCAGTTCGACCCAACCGCCAAAACTTGTTGCTTTAGACGGTTGCTGCGTTTCACGACTCAAAAGAGGTGTTCAGCATCGTAACAGATGCTCTCCGGGCCCGGTATCGTGCGATTATTCTCAAAGAGGTTCAAGCCCTCCGAAGGTAGGAAGGATAATGCTAGATCCGATCGTGATACCGACACTCTACTTCGTCTCGGTAGTACAGCTCGTCCTCCAAGCACTAGTCTTCCTCATCGCCGCCTTCGCCATTCTGACAGTTAGGAGTGTGGTCTCTCTGTTCATGACCCTCTCGCTTCCCGCTGACCAGGTTAGTACGCTTATTGAATCGGTCGGAGTCACAACGACTCTCGTCAGCTCGGTAGTCAACCTCGCCGCAGGAATAGCCCTGTTTCTGGGGTTTTTCGGACTTGCCAAAAGATTCCAAGCCCAAGCAAAGAGCAAGTGAGCCAGACCAGCACGGCGCTCGCGCCAGTGAGACTGGGGCTCAGACCTTCGTAGAGCTATTCAGAAAAGCGGCCAAGAAGCCAACTGTTGCAACCACCTCAGTTCTCACATAAGAGGGAATCGCCCAACTGAAAGATACTGGAACGAGCACTGCCGCGGCCGGAAAATTTATCTCGGCACTCAGCGATTGCGTTCAGGGAGGAATACGCAATGTCCTCGGGCAAGCGGCGCTAGATGCAGTATTCTCAAGGATGAAACTTGTCTCGCTTGCTGAAGCTCCAAGTGAATTGCACAATGGATTCGAGCAAATCTTCGGTCCGGCTGCCGGGAATCTTGAGAGGCTTATGGTGAGAGATCTGTTTAGACGATTAAGTCTGAAGTTTGAAGAGGTCACGCCCTCCTTCGATTTCGAGACTTACGTGAACATTGCCAAACGAGAATTCTCAATGAAGTCTACGAAGTAGCCAACAAGCCGTGAACCGCTCCTAAGACATGCTGACTAGAAGTGCGTATTCTTCTTGCAGTAAGGGCAGACACTCAATTTCGGGGAGATCATTCTTTCACAGTTGGGACAGCTCGGAGAGGCCAAGTTAATGGGATAAGGGGCCGGCACTTGCTGAGCTCCAAAACGCACTGTGGGCCGATCAGGGATCGCGATTGTTACTCGACTATACCAAGCATAAAGAAAGACTGCGACAAATATTCCAGTAAAGGCAGCCCAAGCGATAATGGGCGCTGGATCTCCGGACTTTACTCCAATGAAGATGGTAATGAAGCCCATAAACCCAAGAAAGAAGGCGGCCCACTTGAGCCAATCCTTGAGTTCACTTTTCTTAGTTTGAACCTTCAGACATATACTCCCTGATAATATCCGACAAACTTCCTTTTGCCCGAAAAAGCAGTAATTGAGTAATAAGTGACATTGTGGGGCTCACAGCTGGAGTTCTCAGAAGATGCTAGCGCATTAAGGTTCGACTCTTATTCAATTTATTGGAGGGCCAGCCCTGATTTGTTCCTTAATCTCCGTAGGACTGTTCCGGTATGACGGCAGGTACTTCAGCCACCACCTTATCCCCAACTGTTCCTATTGCCTTCTTCTATTTTCACTGTCCACTTGTGATCTGCCGTTGCCAATGATCACAGTGTCGAAACCAGTCTTCAAAGTTCGATGCTTCTCGACATAGCTATTGATCTCTTGAAGATGATGCGGTTCTAGATTGATAGTCGCATAATCCTTAACGGGAATCACGCCATCCCAACGCGACGCCCGCCGAAAAGGTATCCTATTCGGCCATGAGCCTCCAACCCAGATCGGAATACGAGGCTGTTGCTTTGGTATCGGTCTAAAACGCGCCTTATTCACATGATAATGCCTGCCCTGATAGCTGAATTCATTGCCGGTCCAGAGACCCGTGATTATGTCGAGCGCTTCGTCCAACTTTTCTCCTCTTACCACGGGATCACTATTTTCTCCGAAGGTTGTGTATTCGACGTCTGGAGGATCGCCAAGACCCACTCCGAGCGTTAGACGTCCGTCTGAAAGATGGTCGATTGTAACGGTCTGCCGTGCCACCTGCCAGGGGGATCGTCTAGGTAGTGCGGCGATTGTTGTTCCTATTCTCATCCGACTGGTCTTTACAGCGATTGCAGGTAGCACTGTGAAGACATCAGTGAGTGGTTCCTCCCCTGTCTTGTGATACATCACGGTGTCTGTTAGGAAGAACCCATCCCAGCCGGCATGCTCCGCGTCGACGGCCAGGCTAGTCAGCATTTTGGGATCGGCTGTTTCTCCGAAGTTCATCAAGTACAAGCCGTATCGAGTCATAATCAGCAAGGCGTCTCCAAGAAGATGTTGTATTTCTGTTAGCCTATTACAAGAGCCTGAAATCCAGCCTGAAACTTTTTCGCTAACGGATCGTATCTACACGACCCATGCGTCTAGAGTCAACACGCAGGACTAATGATTGCTACTCCTTCCTCTTACCAACATTCTGTTTCATGCGAGCCTTCACGATTCGACTCACCAGAACTGTCGGAAGCTTGTCAAGCGGGAATTGTACCCCGCCTTTTGAGGTCTTATACGCCGACAAATCCTCTTTGAACGGTGCGATGGCGCCTCCCGGATAAAACCCAATATGATTCTTGTACCCTGCGAAGTAGACTCTATTTCTGCCCGACGTGAATGTCGGCATGCCGTAGCTGATTGATTCCACAGCCTCGGGTGCGGCCTTCTTTATCGTCAGGCGCATCTTCTGAAGAAGCTGTTGGGTTTCTTCTGGAAAACGTTCGATGTATTCATCAATACTCTTCGCAATCTTCCTGTCCATAGCCTTACCGCGAGCATTCCCATAGTTTGCAGGAGTTATTCAGATTTGCTTTCCTTTTATGACCCACCGATTATCCAGTGATCCTGCAAAAGATTTCATAATCAGAGCTAATACACTGGCTAATTGGGGCGACGGCTATTGCGTTGGTTTGCTTTTCGACAGATGAAGATAGGCTACGTGAAATCGTGTCTGGAGGGCGAGTCACTCGATACGAAGGAATTTCTTTCTTAACACAGCGTCCATTCTGTGGATCGTCGGCATTGCAATATCTCAAATTAGTAAGTCGGTCTCCG
>VBBA01000379.1:3185-4753 GCA_005888675.1 Candidatus Bathyarchaeota archaeon
TACGGCTATGCACTGTTTGCTGTCGGTGGGGCGGCCATAATCACTGGAGCTCTTGGACCCTTACTAGGCATTGCTCAACAAACGGTAGACGTGGTTGAAGCGATTGGGGCAACTCTTGTTGGACTTAGCCTACTAGCCTTCTTTCTTGCGTATCTCGACTCCACGCCATGAAGCAGATTTCTCGTAAGCCAATCCTTCAAGCCCCTTGGGAGAAAATGCCACGTCGTCTCCTAAGACTGTCCGGATTCCTTCCAAGATTTCGGTAGCCTGCTCATAATCCGTCTGTGGGCGAAACCTAGGACGGCTATTCCTACTGCTAAGAGAGGATACCCGACATAATCCACGGTGGAGGTTGGCATGTTCAAGCTTCTCAGGAGGTAAACCATCCCTGCCAAGATGATGAGTTCAATCACAAGACTGGCGAAGACAACACGCCTATAGTGTCGATAGTATTGGGGATGCTCATCTCTCTGATGGCGGAACATCGACCCTCGATCAAGGGTCACTCCGCATATCTCACATGTTCTGTCCAATCTGCCAGTCAAGAACAACTAAACATCACAAAACTACATCTGTCTTCTTACGGAAAGCATCCCGAAGCAATGGGAATATTCCTCTTTTAGATACCCAGAGAAAGACAATTCGGGCAAATTCAGGATATACTCTTATTTCCTCATCTAGCGTGAATGATGATCGGCGTCCTCTACGTCAGACATAATGACCGCTCTCGCCAATCGAACTTGTTCGATATGCGGACAGACTCTAGAGGCTAGAGACCCGAAAGGGTACGGAAGGGCACTCAGAGAGCACACTAGAACAGTTCATCCCGAATTGTTCAGATGGCAACGACGCATGAGAAAAATCGCCCTCGGGACTCTCTTGGTCGCCATCATTCTCGCAGTTCTGCCATCCATCTTCCTACAGAGCCTCGGGACTTGGGTACCCCTGATCTCGATCGCAGCTTTTGTTGCACCCATCCTAGGTCTAGCTCTCGTGGGAGGTTTCACCATGAAAAAGTACCAGAGGACGTGGAAGAGAGATCACGGAACAACGCTTTCCTCAACAGACAACACGATCCCCGCCCTCAATTTGCAGTCTTCGTCCCTTGAACAACCCATTCCCGCTTCAACAGATCAAAGAATACTCTCTAGTGTCAACAATGTCGCAAGACAACTCGACATTCCGAGATTCGTGGCGGACGGGATCAAGTGGCAGGATTATTCCAACATAAAAACCGGTCTTCGCAGTTTTCGCAGATCCGGCCCACCCATTCTTGTCCCGTACGACGGATGCGTCTTCGACAAAGGAACTATCATCCTCCCATTGTCATCACAGGACAAGCTAGACACTGAAGAATGGATTCCACTAATCATTTCCGAGCTCCTCTACCAACAGAAATTCCGAGCCAAACGAAGAATCGGACTACTGATCAGAATAGTTCCACTAACGATAATCTACCTGATTCTTCCACTAGCTCTCTGGCAACTCGGAATAATCAACCTCAACGGAACGGTTACTAGCCGCGGACATCCAACACCTTTCTGGCTCGCATTCTATGGAGTATACTC
>VBBA01000380.1 GCA_005888675.1 Candidatus Bathyarchaeota archaeon
AGGATCTGAAGAGTGTGATGGATCAACTGAAACGTTCGATTCCGGCCACGCTCCAAAGCGAAGAGTTCGTATCCAGAACTGCGAGCATGACTGAGCAGGCGGTAAAGGAGCGTAATAAGATAATGAACTCTCTGGCTGAGCAGGCCCAAAAGTATGGGTATCTGGCTCGCGCAACTCAGCTAGGCATTACGATTGTCCCGATGCAGAAAGGGAAGCCGCTGAGCCAGGAGGAATTCGATGCATTGCCACCCAAAGTCAAGACAGAGTACGAGAAGAATCGGGAAACAATCAGGACGGCCTTAGAATCCGCCGGAAAACAGGTAAACGAATTAGACTCGAAAACCATGGAAGATCTCCGGAAGCTTCGGGACGAGGCGGTTCATTACGCGATAGGCGGAGTGATCGATTCTCTCGTGCAGAGATATCAAGACGTACCGGACGTAGTCCGGTATCTCAAGGCTCTCAAAGATGATATCATGGAAAACACTGACCTATTCATTCAGACCGAACCGTCACAGAAGACCGATGCCCCGGATCAGGGGGCCAGTCCGGTTCCAGCTAATGACTCGTCAGATCTACGACCTAGAAGATACGAGATCAACATTGCAATAGACAACAAGGACTTGAAAGGCGCACCGGTCATCTCCGAAGACAACCCTACCGTCACGAACCTCCTAGGTCGGATAGAGAAAGAGTCCCGATTCGGAGCATTGACAACAGATTTCACACTGATCAAGTCAGGATCCTTGCATCGGGCAAATGGTGGATACTTGATCTTAGGAGCTAGGGAATTGCTGAGGAATCCATTGTCCTATGAAGGGTTGAAACGGATGCTCCTGAACGGGAATCTTGCCATTGAAGAAGTCTCGGAGAGGTTGGGGATCGGGAGTACGAAGAGCCTGACACCTCAACCTATACCTTTGAACGTTAAGGTGGTACTTGCGGGAGACCATGATACTTACCAGGCACTCTACACCTTGGATCCCGATTTTCGGATACTCTTCAAGGTCAAGGCAGACTTCGACGACTCCATAGAACGCAATGATCGGAACCTGAAGATGTACGGCAGTTTTGTCCACTCACTCTGCGAAAGGGAGGACTTGAATCATCTGGAAGCGTCAGGTTTAGCGAAGGTGGTTGAGTACGGGTCAAGGTTGGTGGAGGATCAAACGAAACTCTCTACCAAATTCCCGGCTATCGCGGATCTTGTTAGGGAGGCAAATTTCTATGCGGTTCAGGATCGATCCAAGATAGTCAAAGACGTTCACGTCATGAAAGCCCTCCAAGAGAAAGTATACAGGTCGAACCTCCTGGATGAGAAAGTTAAGGAGATGATCCAGCGGGGAATTATTCTAATCGACACTTCAGGGTCCAACGTGGGACAGGTAAACGGACTCTCAGTGATTAGCCTGGGCGATTTTGACTTTGGACAGCCCAGCAGAATAACCGCTAGCATAGGCCTTGGTAGAAGCGGAGTCATCGACATCGAGCGCGAATCGCACCTAGGCGGCCAGATCCATACGAAAGGCGTCCTGATAATCTCCGGCTATCTAGAAGGCAAATATGCACACGACAAGCTCCTTGCCCTCTCCTGCAGGATAGTTTTCGAACAAAGCTACGGTGGAGTGGAAGGAGACAGCGCCTCAAGCACTGAACTCTACGCGATCCTTTCTGCATTGTCCGAGCTTCCGATTAAGCAGAATCTGGCGGTCACTGGCTCGGTAAATCAGAAGGGTGAGGTCCAAGCGATCGGTGGGATAAACGAGAAGATCGAAGGTTTCTACAAAATTTGTAAGGCCAAAGGCCTCAAAGGGAGTGAAGGCGTGCTTGTCCCGAAGAGTAACGTCCAACATCTCATGCTGAGCGAGGAAGTCGTTCAGGCGGTCAGAGAGGGACGATTTCACGTATACCCGATTAGCACCATCAATGAAGGAATCGAATTATTGACGGGAGTGAAGGCTGGAGAGTTGCAGAATAATGGAAGTTACGAGGATGGAACAGTTCATTACAAAGTAAACAAACGTCTGGCTGAGATGGCCGAGGCGATCACAAAATACTCGGAACCTTCATGGTATCCGCGTCCCGCCGTTAAACCTGATATTCAGGTTTTAACACGTAGAAAGTCTCCGAACAAGGGTAGTTAGAAAGGTCCAAGTAGGGATAGCCGGACCTCGCAGTCGATTCCAACTTTCGTCACCGATTGATGCCTTTTCTTACTTGAGGGCGTATCATTTTTCGGAGGGGCTATCCAGAGGTCGAAGTTTGGTTCTCACAGTATTGAACTATGACCGAACCCGCGATGTCACTATTGCTTGTGGTCTGGAGAAGCTTCCCTGTGAAGATAGAGCCAGCGCCTGTGAAAGCAGTTGCAACTCCATAAACCACTGCAGCTGCTCCGGCAACCACTAGGAGAGCAATGTATAGTATTGGAATGAGACGAGTTTGATCAGCACCTAATTTTCCATCTGTCTTCTGCAAACGAGTCACCAGATATCCCAGTGCTATGGTCTCTGTGAGTATCTCATTTGTCCTAGGAATTTGTTTAAATTGGAAGAAGGAGGTTCAAGAAACTGATCAGATGGCAGACGAGAGTAGGGTGAACATTGGACGGTCAAAGAGCCCACCGTTTAGGCACTTGTTTGTTGCAATATTACTGATAGGGCTCGCTTTAGGAGCTAGCTACGCTGGCT
>VBBA01000381.1 GCA_005888675.1 Candidatus Bathyarchaeota archaeon
GGGGTTTTCTAGAATGCCTGTGAAATCTTTTCTAGGTTCTGATCGAAGGTACTCTCTGTTTTTCCGAAACTAATCCTTCAGACTCCCTGCTCTCCACGCTCAGAAAATTTCATTCTAGGGTGTCTATCCTCCCCCCCTCTCGTGATTGGGTTTCACGAGGGAAAAATCGGATTTTGAAGGAAAGTGGCTGTTTTCTGGCGGAAAATAACCGGTTTAGGATCGGTCTCCTGGCTGAAACCATTCTGGTGCTGCGGAATATTTTGAATGGGTTTCTGAAGGTGGGCGGGGCTGGGTTATGCTAAATAACTGAATGCCGGGTGGACGGTTCCTTCGAATACCTGGAGGCAGGGGCCCATGCGTTTCAAAGTGTTCTTTCAGTACGTTGCCTTGATCCTGTTCGCTGTTCTTGGTATTCTGGCTGTTGTTCTGGAACGGGACTCTGTCTTCCTCGTCGCCTTCTTCACCTTCGCCAGCGTTGTTTGCACCGCCTTCCTGATCTCCTGGGCTGCGGAGGCTTCCGAGTTCTCGGTAAGTCGTGGACTTGCCTTGGCGGTAGTAGCGATTGTTCAGACTTTGCCGGAATTCTTCGTCGAGGGCACTATCGCCTGGAAGGCAGGAAAGGACTTGGTCAACTGGGAGGGCAATGTGATCGCGAACTTCACCGGTGCCAATAGACTATTGACGGGGCTGGGTTGGCCATTGATCTTGATCACTCTAGCGGTCCAGAGACGACGAAAGCATAGCCTTGGGGAAACTGGACCGACGGTCGTGAGATTGCGGAGGGAACAGAGTATCGAAGTCGTCTTCCTCCTCGCCTCTTCACTGTGGTACGTCGTCGTCTTGTTGAAGGGAACGTTAACGTTCGTGGACACCATGGTTCTTGGGGCGATCTTTGTTCTGTACATGTGGCTATTGTCAAAGTTGCCATCGGAAAAAGAGGACCCCAAAGAGGTCTTGGCCGCTTCTCCCCTAGCCCTCGTAGAGCTGGAGACGACTCGACATCGAGCCTTGGCAATCGGTTTCCTATTCACCTTCTCCGGTTTAGTGTTCATAGTGATCACTGAACCATTTGTCGACTCGATTGCGAAGATCGCAACACAGTTACTGGGAGCAGGATCAGTCTTCTTCTTCCTCCAATGGATCGCACCTTTCCTCTCGGAGTTTCCTGAGAAGGTGACGGCTTTCAACTGGGCGAGGCGAGTGAAACTGGCTCCGATGGCCTTACTGAATTTAGTCTCATCCTCTGTCAGCGAGTTGACGGTACTAGTTGCTATCATCCCCGTCATCTTTTCCCTCAGCCTGGGCGAAGTTGGAACTATCCATGTCTCGGCTCACAGTGTTGAGATCCTGTTGACAATGGCCCAGTCTCTGTATGCCTGTGCTTCTCTGCTTGATCTGGAATACAACATGAGGACGGGATCAACCCTTTTCGTTCTGTGGGCTGTCTCAACGGCGTTCGTCGAAACACGACTTGTAATCTCGATTCTTTTTCTGCTTCTTGCAGGTCTTGAGGTAGTAGTCCACAGACGAAAAATCGTGGTCTTCTCAGCCTTCAGAGAGACCTTGATAGAATACGTGAAACGTAGCCATTAGGGAGCCAATCATCCCCCTCCTGGATTTTGCCTCACGGAGAGGTCCCGGGCCCCATCCACAATAGTTCAACCGGTCAGAAGCACTTTCTGCGTAGGCGCAGCCGGAGGTGCAGGGATCTTCGTTTCCTTGCCAAACGTGTCTAGGGCCTCCTCTACCTCGACTTCTGCATTGTCGGCATTGATGAATATCGGCACGTTCTCCATCCCTGTCGCGATAAAGCTTGAGAGAAGCCACTCTCCAGGCGCAAACTCGAGAGTTTTCTCGAGAATCTGCTTGTCTATGGTGAACGTCTCGCTGACAAGATTGCGATCGTATGGTCTCGGCAAGGTCCCTACAAAGTAGGTGTGGAGTTGCTGGAGCGCGTTTGTATTGAGGTAGGCGATTCTCTGTGTCGCTAAGCATCCGCCCAGACCATACTTTCTACCCTGACGCAGGAGAGTCTCGACAACCTTGGAACATTCCTTGTCAATCCCTCCAGATCCACCAAGGTCGGGGACGAACTCTTGGGCTTCATCAAAGACGAATAGGACATACGGCTTGACCTTGAAAGAACGTTTTCTCCTCTGCAGGAATTCTCGGGCAAGATGGATCACTAATTCCTTGATGATGAACGGGTCGGAGATGGAGATGCATGTTAGTCTCGAACGTTTCTCGATCAGCTCCCGGATGCCCTCGATGTCTAAGCCACCGACGGCTTTCTTCTCCTTCTCCGCTCGCTGGATGTTCTCGTTAAGACTGCTACGTGTGGTGGCCCATGCGTAGAGGCCGCTTCGGTCGGAGATCTTGAACTCCTCTACCGCTCCTTGCGAGACATGGTCGAGTTCGTCGACGAATACGGTGTCGATCACTTGAGCATCGGTCTTGTTGGTTTTGAGTTTGTGGTCGATCACGACTTGTTTGATCCGGTCGATCGCATTGATGTAGTGCGGTTTGCCGACGCTCTCGCTACGTAATTCTGCCAATTCTTGGAGAATGTCGCCGTAGTTCGGGACTTTGGACTCTGGTTTGAGGAAGTGGGCGATCTTCTTCTGGTTGAAAATTTGCGTGAAGACCTTCTTGACCCGCTCATCTTCCTCATAATCTCGAGGCTTAACCACGCTTACGTAGAACTGCTCCGGTGTAGTGACCGGGCTTTCCAGGATGATTGTCGAAGGTATCTGTTCATCTGCGAGTAAATCCATCAGTAGGAAGGGGTATTCGCTGCTAATGTCGAAAATAACAACCTTGACTTCTGGATCATGAAGTATCAAACGCCTGAGGATGTTCGCGAGCATGTTCGACTTTCCCGCTCCGGTAAATGCGAATATGCCGAAGTGATAACGTACCATGGATTCGAAATCCACGTAGATAGGAATCCTCGGTTCCATGGATTCGAACATTTGAATGGTCCCGATTCTCGGATCCTTTCGGGCATCGCTTGTTGTCGTGTCAGACTTGAACCCTAATTTCGTCAAGGTTCGTTGGTTGTACATGTGGCTGATCATGTCACGGTTGAGAATGTGCGCTTCTTCGGCGATGACCGGATACGTGAAACCTTTCTCGTACCTTGGATCGCCGTCTTCGCCGATTAATAGGTCATAGTTGATCGGGATAGCGCTGATCTGAACCATCATCGTGGACTTGTCACTTGTATTCCAATCGTTGACTGATTGTTGGATGATCTCGAATTGCATGGGATAATAGCTGGAATCGTTGAGTCCCTTCAATCCATAATGGTCGGGCCAGATTCTGGAGATTACCATTAACGAGTATCGTTGATTGATTGCGGTTGACTTGAAGTTCCGTACTGCGAGGAGCATTCCTTCCTCGATCATGCCCATGATGTCTTTGTGGTACTCTACCTTGACTCGGCATTCGTAGCGGGCGGATGTGCCCGTCAGTTCGTGGGCGGTGGGCTGGTAGGCCGGGGTGAGAGTTGCGAGACGTGCGTGGAATCGGCCATCGAAGTCTGTGAAGTACTTCTTAGTAACTTTCTCGCCGATTTGTTTCAATCTCACTTCTCCTTTCTCTGAACGTGCTCATGTAGAAGACGAATCGTCTCAGGCGTGGATTGTTCATAAGCCATTTGCCTGTCGTGTCTATCACTCTTCGCATCTCCTCGTTGTGCCACTTGGCCACTTTGTCCGCGATGAAGAGTGGCTTGTTGTGGCCGAACAGTTCGGGTATACTATTGCTCGTCATTGCAGACAGGGTTAACATTACAAGTTCCTGCATGGGATTTTTGACCTTGGAATCTCGATACAGGATCGGCTGCACTTCCTCGTCTGCTCCGCCGTAGGTGTGCTTGAACTCTGTGAGAGATGTGGGTTGGTCGTCGAACCCTGGGTAGGCAAGTCGGTCCAGGAGCAGGACGTTACTTCGGAGCTGCGGGTCGTATGAGGCCTGTGAGAGTTGGATGTAGGTCTTCGCGAATAATCTCTCGGGGTTTACTTTGTTTCTTATCGCACCGCTAATGTAGCCTGGCCGATGCTCATAATCCGGGACGATTGACAGGAAGGACGCATCATATTCTACTAGGCTCCAGGGGACAGGAATTTGCTTGTGATTGAAGATGCTTAGACTCTGGAGGAGCATCCGATCCGTATTTGGCAGATTGGACAAATCCGTCTGGGAAATCTCCGACTTCCAGACTCCATTTGTAATGAGGACTGGGAGAACATGGTTTTTCAAGTCTCGGGCGGCAGTGTCCTTTGCCAGTCCGAGCAGTAGGATGTTTTTGGTGAGACATTCCTCGATGAGCATATTCAAAGTGAACAGTGTAAGGAAGGCCATGTCCTGAGTTGTGAGCCAGTGCCAGCTTCCATTCTTCTCTATCTTCATTGGATTCTCTTTCGGTTTTTCTTCGAACATCCGTTGACCGATCGTCTCAACTAGTTTCCTAATTCTTGGCCAGGTCGTCCGATACCGTTCGGTCAGTTGATAGAGGCCATTCGTTTCCTCCAAATATCCGTCCTTGATCGACTTTTGCACGAATTTCTCGACCCGGGCCTGGCGATCAGGACTTCCCGTCCCGAGACGCTGGA
>VBBA01000382.1 GCA_005888675.1 Candidatus Bathyarchaeota archaeon
GTGCACATAGGACGAGTATGGTCCCGGAAAGCCGTTCAGCGACGAGACAAACAGTCCCGAGTCTTCAACGGCCAACAAACGCTGTTCTGAGGATCCTGATAATTCCTCGGAGGCGTATCTCACGACGTCCTCCAAACTGAATGATTGAATCTCTGTCTTGATAATATTCAATTGACGAACTTGAATGCCATACTTTTCCAGGGTCGCCTTCGCCTCGTCGACCTTGTGCTTGTTACCTGTTGCCAGCCAAACAGGGGGGTTAGCGGATCGCAAAATAGCGTCCTCTCCTCGCAATCTCACTAGCTTTCTTGTAGACGGAGACCGCTTCTCTCTCGCCGAGTGAGGCGGTGTATCCTTTCGACAATGCCTTGAAACATTTCTCTGTGCCGAAATTGTGACTTGTGACTATCGATCTCTTCAGAAGGTGAAGATCTACCGCTCGATCCTCTGCCTCAAGAGAGTAATTGGCCAATCCGAAATCTATCATGTACGCAATATTTTCCTCCGATATGATCAAGTTCGAGGTGGTGAGATCGCCGTGGACGATTCCTCTATGATGTAACTGTCCTACTTGATGACCGAGGTCTTCGAAGAGACCTTCTCGGGCCCTAGGCTTCATCGTATCAAGATTGTCTCTGGCCAGCTTTCCCGGGATCAAAGCCATCGTGAATGAGAATTCTTCTGGGTCCAACTTGAGTACACTCGGAGTTCGGACACCTGCTTTTCGCGCTTCACCTAGCATCGACGCCTCTTTCAGTGTGCGTTCTCTTCTTATCCAGGCATCTAGATCCTTCTGCCTGTACTTCTTTTCGACTCTCTTCTTGAGAACTGCTTTCCACGGTCCAACTTTTGATAGGTAGAGGTCTGCTTCCGCGCCTCTATGCATCAACAGAGAATTAGCTACTTGATTGGTATCCATGGGACCTCAGCCTCGTCAATTCGCC
>VBBA01000383.1 GCA_005888675.1 Candidatus Bathyarchaeota archaeon
ATCTCCGGACTTGGACAATTCAGCGGCGTGGAAGGAAGCATCATGCTCGCGGGCTACTTGTTGCAGCATCTCCTTCAGCCTGCTATTCGCTGCTACTCCTCCTGCCAACAACAGCTCCTTCTTCCTAGTTTGGACTAGACTCCTTTCGACGGCCTCTGCCAGCATGGCAAAACCTACCTCCTGAATGGAATAGCAGACGTCCCGCAAGCTCTCGCCCTTCTTCAACATCCGAGACGCGGCGGTCAATAATCCGGAATAAGCCACATCATTCCCCTTCACCGTGTAAGGCAGCTTCAACAATTTGGTACCTTTACGTGCCTCTTGTTCTAGGGTTGGACCGCCGGGGGACGGGAGTCCAGAGGAACGGGCGAACATGTCTATCAAATTTCCCAATGTAATGTCCTGGGTTTCGCCGTAGATCCTCCATTTCTTCTGGATGTGGACTGCTATGGTTGTATGACCACCCGACACTAGAACAGCGAGCGGATCACGGAAGCCACTCCCGAGCATGGCTAAGTCCAAATGAGCAACGCCATGATGAACTGGCACCAAGGGCTTGTGATAGTAAAGAGCTAATGCTCTCGCGACTGTGGCACCAACTCTCAAGCAGGGGCCCAAGCCGGGACCGGCAGAGAATGCTATTGTGTCCGGAAGCACGGGACCACTGTTTTTGATCGCCAGCGCCTGTGCGATTACGTTGGCAGCTACATCAGCGTGGTGCTGGGCTGCCTTCCTAGGATGGATTCCCTGGCCGATTGGAGGCTTGTACTTGTCGTTCACGTCCGAAAGCACGTGTCCATGATCGTCGACAAGGCTGGCACCGAAAGTATGGGCTGTAGATTCGATACCTAGACACAACAAGGACAATCATGTTCCCAATGAGCTACCGCGTTAAACCTTCTCCCGTCAATGACGACTGGTGGAGTAACGCGAATTACTCAAAGCTGAGGAGGATGCTTGGATTAGAACTGTTAGATCATGACTATCTTGGGTATTTGTACCGAAGGCACAAACAACTGGTCAGAACTCTGCATGGGAATTCTGACAATCGTGCCGACGATTTCGAGACCTGAGCGTGAAGTTTCAGACTCTTCGCGGGTCTTGGTTGAAAGAAAAAAGGGGGTTTCTGGAGGGTCCGCTGGGCCCGGCTCTAGATCCTTTCGGATCTTTCCGGTGGGTTGTAGGATATGAGGGTCTCACTGGCTGTGATTCCGTTGATGCTGCCTATCTTCTCAACGGATTTTTCCAGGAGTTCCTCGTGGCTGTCGGCCCTGAAAGCTGCCAGTATATCGAACGCTCCAGGTATGACGTGTGCCTCTGCAAAGTTGGGGATTGTCTTCAGTTTCCGTAGAACCGTATCGAATGTACCTCTAACCTTCAAGAGGGCGAATGCAAGTGGGCTCTCATTGTCTGATTCGTTGGAGCTGTTAGCAATGCTCTCGAAGGAGATAGCTGTCTGAGTATTCGTGATGCTCGGAATGTCCCTGATTTTCTCCATGATGGTGTAGGCCTTGCTCGGCTCGTTGGTCCGCAGCTTGATCACCAAGTCAAATCTTCCTGTTACGGGAGTAGTGGATTCGACATTGGCAATGCGCTCGATCTGGGAAATGATGTGTGCACGCTCTCCTTTGCAGTTGGCGAATATGTAGCTTGTCTGTTCATTTCTCGACATTTTTTCTACCGTGGAGTTCCCCGACGATTCAGCTCTATTTCTCTGAATTTGTACCCTAGACGCCCACTGTCGGTAATGTAAATTTTCAGGAGCAGTTGCATGACG
>VBBA01000252.1 GCA_005888675.1 Candidatus Bathyarchaeota archaeon
GGATGACGCTGTGTGTCAATACATGAAAACGATCACATTGGAGAAGGTCTACAGGTCGTTAAGGGACGGCGTGTTCGAGGTAAGGGTTCCCACCGAGACTGCTGACAAGGCAAGAGTTGCAATCCAAAGAATGCTCGAACTGGCGTAAAGGGTCCTGCCCTAAGGTAGCCTACGTCTTCGCGGTTGGCTGGAGTTCGAAGCTCATGTCTATGCTTCGGGCGGAGTGCGTTATGTTGCCTACAGAAATAATGTCGATGCCAGTCTTCAGGTAGTTCGCGATATTTTCTTTTGCTATTCCGCCTGATGCTTCTAGGATGACGCGATCACGCAGTTGTTTGGTCTTCAACAGCTTGATAGTTTCAAGGATCCTGTCGGGTTGCATATTGTCAAGCAGGACGATCTCGGCTCCGGCCTTTGCGGCTTCGAGGGCCTGATTTGGACTTGTAACTTCCACCTCTATCTTCTCGGTAAAACTATTCTTTGATCTTGCAAGTTTCACAGCCTTCTCTATTTTCCCAGCAAAGACTAGATGATTATCTTTGATGAGAACCATGTCATCCAGTCTCAGCCGATGGGTGTCTCCACCACCCAGCTCGACTGCTCTCTTCTCGAAATAACGCAGCCCGGGCAGAGTCTTTCTCGTGCAAGCAATTCTTACATGTCCGTCCGATTTCTCTGCAAGTCGTACGAGTTCTTGGGTCGCAGTGGCGACTCCAGACATATGTGAAAGCAGATTCAGCAATACTCTTTCGACCTTGAGCAAGTTATGGGCCGGACCGTTTGTGTAGAGAATCCGGGTTCCCGGCTCGACAGTCTCGCCGTCCTGGACGGTTCGGGTTGTCTTGCAGCTGACGATTTGGAGTAGTATTCTTGCCTCGCGGATACCTGCTATAACACTCGGTTCCTTGCAGACGACATATCCAGTGGCTTGGATATCATGCCTCACTAAGGCATCGGTGGTTATGTCCCCGTACCCAATGTCTTCTGCGAGAAAGCTTCGAAGAATGCTCTCGAGTGTTGATTCCAAGAGGAAAGCTCAGCGGCTCTTGGCCGGTCTCGGTATATAGTGACAATTGCCCTCTCCGAAGGGGAGCTCTCGTCTCGTCAATGACGAACACTTCCTCCCCCACACTCCAAAAAACCTAATCCCCTAGAAATCCCCTGGGAAACGCCTTGAAAACGGCTAGACCAACATGAAAATGTCAATTCTGCAGTCCCTCACTACTGAAAACTACGGGATTCTTATCGAGAACAATGTCAAACCACGACTAGAAAACTAGCCACCTCTAGAAAAAAGGGACAAAGATCAGCAATGGTCCCAAGACACAAAACAGTGATTCTAGAAAAAAAGGAGTCCTCTTGTAGAACCACGCACTAGCAGAAAACTCTCGACACTCCTCCCGAACTGTTTTACCATTGAAACAGGTAGAATCAAGAAGACATGCTACTCGTTGGAACATCTCACAACAGGCGCGGCGACCCGCTGTTATTGTTGAGATTGTTGAAACTTCTCGTTAGGGATCGGGGAATTGAGAGGTTGGGTGTTGTCTGGAGCGTCCCATCCGGCAACTCAACCCCTGATCATGATGAACTGGCTGAAGAAGAGTTGCGTATTCAGGAAACCCTTCGCCGCTGTGTCAGACTCAT
>VBBA01000253.1 GCA_005888675.1 Candidatus Bathyarchaeota archaeon
CGCGCTACAAAGAGATAGGGAACCCGGAAACGTTTCTAGAAACAATAGGAAAACTTCCGAACTCAGAACAGAGTGAAGTGCTAAGAACAAAGTACGAGGCTTACAGAACAACTTACGAGGATTTGAGCGTCTACGAGAGAATGATCCTTCATCCGGACTCTGCACTGCTAGAAATTTCACCAGATATGTCGAGGCATACCGATCAGAGGGAAGAGTACATGGCTTTAGCAGTTCAAAACTCTCGGCCCGACGTTGTCATCGGAAGACTCATTCATGGTCTGCACGAGTATCCCCCAGAATTGAGCGCTTCTGGATTAGTTCCAGAGTTAAGCCTTGGCCGGCGAATCGGATTATCAGGTAATAATATCCTGAAGCTCTCTGATGCGGTTAGCCTAGTCGGGCCATTGCCGGCAAGAGACTAGACTGTCTTCCAGCGCTCCTTCCTAACTCTCTCAATGATATGATCAATTATGGTCTTCAGCGGCGTTCCA
>VBBA01000256.1 GCA_005888675.1 Candidatus Bathyarchaeota archaeon
TGCCAAAATCAGGGTCTTTCTATATTCTGGAAACTTCTCAATAAATGACCTGACCTTCGCCTTTGTCGCTTCTGAAGAGGTTGCAGAGTCCGTCTTGCCTTTAGACAGTGGTTGTAGAGTCAAATCCCGTTGACTGTTGCCTCGATGATTCATAGAAGATAAGACTTGCTGTGGTGACCTGCAAGTGTCCCGAGGCAGATGATAGTCCTTTGCCTTCATAGAATGTTAAATCCAGCCATTGTACTAGTTATCCGAGAGGTGAGGTTTCTATGCAAAAAGGTGATGAGAGTCCTCCGAGTCCAAAAGGCACGGTACCGACCATTCCATCGTAGTCACTAAGTGTTAAATTGACACTCCCAATCCTCCTTCTTTTTGTCGTAGTTACCTTTGAAGTTCCCAAGAGCCGAGGAGTACTTCAGACGTATTCATCGAATAATGCAACTGCTCGACGAGGATAACATCCGAATAATTTCGGCTTTGAATAAGCATGGACCTCGCAACCTGCAGCTAATCGCCAGGGAACTCAAGATTCCGTACCCCACCCTTTACTCAAGGATGGCGCGGCTTGAAGAAGAGAAGGTCCTCCATATTTGGTGCAACCCCAACTATTCGCGGATAGGTCTCACGCGAGGAATGGTCCTGGTCGACCCTCTTCCTGGTCGGGAACTCGTCGTACAAGAGGCATTGAGGATTCCAAACCATTGGATTAGGCTCATGCGATGCATGGGTGAATGCAACGGATATTACTCGCTTCACGCCGTCCCGACATTACATGTAAGAGAGTTTGAAGAATTCATCGAACAACTCGTCCCCCTTGGGCTCGCCTCCATGTCTAGGGTCTACTGGCTCGAGGAGCAATACACATTCATCCCGAACTTCGAATATTATGATCTTGCTAGTAGGATGTGGAGGTTTCCCTGGGCTGCATGGGCCAATCAACTTGCAAACGTATCGAACGATCCCGCCATGGAGAGTCGAACTCTTTCAATTCCGAGAGCCGTTTCCTTCGATAGTAGGGATCTGTATGTAGTGAAGGAACTGTGCAAGGATGCGACAGTCAAACTTGCAGATATTGCGAGAATGTTCGACATAACATTGCCTGCCGCAAAGTATCGATTCGAGAGCGTGATGAAGAAGGGCCTGGTCCAGGAATACGTATTCGATATTCTCCCCTACGCACCGGAGATGTCGGAACTTTACGAGGTTAGGTTGGACTTCAAGAATGATAATACTTTGAGGTCGAGCTCACAGAAGCTGGCGAAACTTCCGTTTGTGTTATCGTTTTCGAAGTTTAAGGGACTCGCATCTCTCGCCGTAAGGATTTACCTTCCCCGAGGTGAAATGAACAATCTGATAGCTATGCTTTCGATACTGGTCCGAGAAGGGATTCTTACTAATTTCACATATCTCTGGCTCGAATCCTTAACCTTGAAATCTCAAACATTTTCGTACGAAAAGTTCAGGGAAGGATCCGGATGGGAATACGACAATAACGAGTATAACGACTCTCTTCAAAACCTCCTTTCGAATATATCGAAGCGCGTCACTAAAGAGACATACTTCGAACCGATGTCCATGGTCACCATTCAATGACGTAGGCCCGTAACGCGTTTGTCAAACTGAAAGGAAGAAATGCCGAGGGCACCGGCTCATCGTCAGGGATACATCCCAAGTCTCGATTGTGGACAGAGCAATTGAACAATGAACCGCTGTTAGTGCACTTGTCCCCATTCGTTCCCGCAAGTCTCGCATCGATAACCCCGATTCTTCCCAGACCGTTGTTCCCTTAGGGAGATGCTCACATTGGCCGATTGACACTTTGGACAGACAGCATGATAGAGGTTGATCTTCATCGTGTCAGCAATCAAACAGGACTTGGAATGTTCATTCCAGAACATGCAAAGGTCTCGCACGCAGACGGTCGCCATCAACGGGCAGATCATCTGGTTGAACTTGCTGGTGGCGGCTCGCAGTATTCGTCGGAAAGTGGGATCTCGCATGTCCAGAAAAGGCTCTACCCTTGCTTCCTCGCCGGCAGCCTCGTCCTTTTGAGAATCCGGCTGTTCAGATGCCAAGCCCGAATTAGACCCTTGACAATAACCTACCAAAGAG
>VBBA01000254.1 GCA_005888675.1 Candidatus Bathyarchaeota archaeon
GAGGACTTCCAATAATGGACCAGTTTCTACCTTGACTTTGCACTTGAAGCCCATTCCCCTCATGATTTTCGCTATGTCTTCCAACTCCTCTCTCGTGGCCTCTTCGAGTTTATTGAGGTAAGATCGGTCTCTTGCTTCGCCAGGTTGGAGCAAGGCTGGATCGATAATGTTGAGGAGTGTGAGTTCAAACCTGGGATCGAGGGATTTTTTCAGCGCCTCTGCGAGAGCCTCAGGATCTTCCGGAACTCTGACAAGGGCGAGTGCGTTCATTATGTATCCACCTGGCCTGATTTCGTTGCCGGATAGTTTGGAGAAAACCGGGA
>VBBA01000255.1 GCA_005888675.1 Candidatus Bathyarchaeota archaeon
CGACGAGTAGCCAAGAAGCTCCTAAGAGCCGACCAGCTGGATGATACACGACTATTAGGAGCCAGATGGACAGACAACTGAGCATTCCGAGGATGCTTATTGGCGGAAGGTAGAATTTCTTGCCCCTTATGACCGGGCTCACTTCGCCGGGGACCTTCCAGGCTCTATAGGTATCCCGATCCGTATTTCTGAGAACTATGAGGCTGAGGTTGACCATAATGTACGATAGAAGGGCTCCGAAGTTGTAGAGATTGGCGACAAGCGGAAGATCACCTGGAATGGCTAGGATGGCGCCGATGATTCCGAAAATTAGGATGGCCCTCACCGGCGTTCGGAAGGTCTTGTGGACCTTGTAGAACCATCTTGGCAGTAGGCGGAAGCGGCCCATTGAGAAGACTACCCGCGACACTCCAATTACGCCAGTGTTTGTCGAAACGTAGCAGAGACTGAACCCAGTGAAGGCGACGATCAAAGCTAGAAACGAGCCGACATTAGGAATGGCCCTGGCCATGGCCGTGACCGGATTGTTCAAATTCGCAGGCGAAGACAGGGTCGCAGCTCCCACCCCACCTGTGCCTGCTATAGACAAGCCCATCGCAAAGATGAGGACGAAGACGATCGACAGCTTGTTCGCGCGGGGGATCCATCGGTGCGGCTTCCTGGTTTCCTCCGCTGCTTGAGCGATGGATTCGATCCCGATAAACGATGACATGGCTATTGTCATTGCGTAGATGAAGTTCTGGAGTGAGAAGTGGACGTTAGGTAGAAAGTACTCGATCCCGGCCTGTGGCACGTCGACTCCCACGTTCAATACTTGTTGAACGAAGAATCCCCAGTTGAAATTGAGCGTTAGAGATAGTATGAGAATTATGGATTGTACAACGATCCCTAATCCGACCAGGACCTCGTTCAGCAAGGACGACAATCTTATCCCGAC
>VBBA01000257.1 GCA_005888675.1 Candidatus Bathyarchaeota archaeon
AGGAGAATCGGCTGTATCAACAGTCAGCGTTTACCTCATCAACGGGTTTTACCAACCGGTAGTCTTGACTGACACCGTTCCCCCAGGTCTGGACTGCGGAGCGATAACATTGGATCAAATTACCCATACAGCTGCCTTATCCTGCAGTTCCATGACATTGGGATCATTCACGGTAACGATTGATGGTACGAGCGGCGCTCTATCCCACACGACCACCGCAACCTTCACCTTCGCACTTCTTCCGGACTTCACTCTTACCGCATCATCTCCAGTCCCTGTAATCGTGGGAACATCAGCAGAGTCTATCATCACAGTAACACCTCTCAATGGTTTCGCCGGGGTGGTCATCGTCACGGACATTGCGCCTGTCAATTTGAGCTGTTTGATCACGAGTATCCTAAACTATGCTACTCGCGTATTGGTATGCACCTCGGGCATCGTTGGGACGTACAAGGTGACTTTGACCGGTTGGAGCGGAACATTATCTCACTCGATCAATACCACATTCACTTTCATTCCGCCCCCTGACTTCACCTTCACGGCCAACCCGGCCAATATGACTGTTCAAGCCGGGAATACTGCTTCGTCGTCCCTCATCCTGACAAGTCTCAACGGCTTCACTGGCACGATACTTCTTTCAATAGACTCCTCGAGCTCCTTTGCCTCACTGGATCCTCAGAGCGTAACCCTCTACGATGGCAGGACAGGAAGCTCCATGCTTACAATACGCCCAAGCAGCACACTGCCCCCAGGAAGATACAATATCAGGATAACGGCGGTGAGCGGTTCCACGTCTCACAATGTTACAGTCCAAATCATTGTAACAACCTTGCCCGCCCAAAGAATCCTCGGGCTCAATCCCCCAACCTTCTACATGGCCACAGGCTTTCTGGGAGTCGCCATTGCCATAGCTGCATCATTGCTTTTCCTGAGGCGAAAGAGGCCTCTTTATCCCCTATAATCCCCCTGGGAAACGCCTTAGAAACGGCTAGGGATACATGAAAATGTCAATTCGACGCATCAACACTAAAACAAAAGAGAAGGGGCCCCTTTTCCCAAAATGTCAAAACAAGTCCAGAAACAAATCCTCGCCTAGAAAAAAGGGAGCATTATCAACAATAATGCCAAGACACAAAACACTGATTCTCACCAGAAACATATTCTCCTAGAAAAAAGTTTTACCGGCACTTTCCGAAAGTACCTCGTAATTTTATTTGGCCCCCACCCCCCATTATTTTTCTCCAGCCAGAGCCCAAACAAAACCAGCCACAGCTCCCCCATGGAGCAAACCGGTCAGAAGCCCGAATCCGAGCGACTAGAAGGACGATTCCACGTCCCAGCGGAGCCTTACTCTATCTTCGATGCTTCAGTCCAACGCTTGTCAAAAGCATCCCTAAACACTCGAATCATACCCTCATTCCTGGTATAATGAGGCCGGAAGAACCGCGCCTTCCCAACCGGCCTACCCTTCCCTTCCTGCTCCGCCCAGATCAGAAAGACCAATTGCCGATTATCCCCCAAAGTCCCCCGCACCGGATACCAATCCTCACCCGACTGCCGAATATCCACACCCAGTTTCTTAACCTCCTTCACCCGCTGCACAGTCTCCTTATCCCTGGCAAGCATCAACACTCGAAACTTCACACCACGCTCCAACGCCCGATACATCTCCTCCTGAACCTTCTCAAACCAGCCAAACGTCTCAGCCGAAATACAAACCTCCCTAGACGCATCCCCAATAACCCGGACAGTCCTAAGCTCCATCTCCTCCAAACTACTCAACGGCTCCAACAAATCCTCCGGCTTAATACCCAACCGCTTCTCCCAATACTGCGGCTCCAGCAATGACAACAACTTGGCAGAACGAGAACTCACCAACTCCAAACCCTTAGACAACTCCTGCCTCTTCCTCTCCTGAAACCGCGACAAGAACACGCGAGGCTCAACAGCCTCCAACCGATTACTCGACACATTCACAAGCCCCTTATCCACCAAACTCTTCAAAGCCGACTCAGCCAAACCCTGAGACATCTTCGCCCCAGTCAAGACACTATCAATAGGCTCACCCTCAGGACGATCAAGCAACGAGAAGTAAATCTCACACTCACCCTGCGTAAACCCCAGCTGTAGCATCAACTGCAAAACCTCCGCCTCCCCCCGTTCCCCCTCCATCAACAACTCTACTCCCAAAAGCCTCCTAGTCGAGAAAGCATGCTGTCCCCTAATAGAACGTTACAGTAACCAAACCCAGTACAGCCTAGGAATCTAGACTTTCGATGCAGGAGACCCAGGCAACGGCAGACCTCTACAATCCACCTTTCCCTTCACCCTGCGCAGAAAGTTCGGACATGCAAAGCACTGGACGAAGGAGAGATTCTTCTGCCAAACCGGACAATCCACAGCCTCCTTCTTCATCTTCGCAAGTTGCTTACCGCCAACAGCCCCCTTCAGCTCCTGGACGAATTCTTTAGGCGTGGCAACGG
>VBBA01000258.1 GCA_005888675.1 Candidatus Bathyarchaeota archaeon
TCCATCACACTCTTCAGATCCTTCTTGAAGACCTGTGCTCGTCCAGCTGGAAATTTTAGAGCTGTTGGCTCGAACGGATTCTCGAAGTTGTTAACGTAAGCCCAGTCTGATGGAGTCGGCATCTTTCTTGCAAGCTCCACAAGATAGTTTCGTGTTGCAGGCCTTTTTCCTGACAATGGAACACCAGCAGCGTAGATATTGAAGCCCTTGGCCTTCATTTCGACGCCAAACCGGAGGGCTTTCAGAGCCCTCTCTTGTCCAATGATGCCTTCCGCGAGCCCGAGTTCGGCACTCGTCTCGCAACCAACACTATCGGGCGGACATTCTAGCCGAAGCTTCTCGGGAGGAAGCTCACCCATTGTCATCTGGTCTTCTCCGTGATCTTGGAAATATTACACCTTTGCACGCAAACATTTTTTCGTTCGAAAAAGATTCTAGCGGAATCCTGCGGCAACCCCGGGTACTTTCTTTATGAGATTATGTGAACTCTTTCCTCTCAAACAGAACCAGGCCGAGGATCCCAGTTACTACGAAGTAAGCAACCATTATTGCAACCCCTTCGGGAATCGTTACATTGTAAACTGTGGCAATAGGGCTTTCAGGCCCGCGGATGTGGCCGGTTGTTACATGTTGCGGATACTGGTCTTGCAAGACGTTCGCAATCGTGTCTGATCCGTAGGTGAGCATGAACCACGGTTCGATCTTTACCAGAGAGACGATCAATGTCTGGATCAGGGTAAAGGCGAAGAGAAAGAGAATTGCGGTGACGAGGATCGACATCGAGCTACTTTTGAACAATGAACTGAAAAAGAATGTAAAGCCTAATACAGCGGCAAGGTACATTGCAGCCAAGAGTAGAGAGTAACCGAATTGGGTCGGGACGTTTAGTCCAAAGTAGTAGAAGCCGTTTGCCATGGTGATAATTGCGAATTCCGCAATGATTATCAACGAAGCCGAGAATGCGGCCAACCACTTTCCAACGTAGATTGACGATCGTCGCAGTGGGTTGGGTACGAGATAATACCCAGTTTTATTCTGAAATTCACCGGAGATAGCATCACCACCGAAGAAGATTCCCGAGAGAATTATGACTAGAGTGGCAAGTTGAGAGCTCCCCCACCAACTTGCATAGAAGCCTAAGACATTGTCGACGAATGAGGAAGGCCGGTAGTACCCAACGACTGCAGTTAGAAGCCCGCTAATCAAGAGTCCAATTATCAGAAGAACAAAGAAACGGCGGGACCTGAAATAATTCAGTAACTCGTATTTTGTGACGGTCACTATTTGAGCTAGACTATTTGGAAGTACTCGTCCCTTCAGGGGTCCCAGTTCAGCGACCGAAACGGTTTGGTTGCTCAGTTTTCTTGATCCCCTATAGTGTGTCCTTGATCATTTTGAGGTATGTGTCCTCTAGCCTTGATGTTGAAGGTCTAAAGCTCACGACTCCGATTTTCAAGGTAACAAGCTCTGAAAGCAGTCTCGATTGATCATCTAATCCACCAGTCATTCTGATCCGCAAAGTCCTAGCAGCCACCTTC
Source organism: Candidatus Bathyarchaeota archaeon (assembly GCA_005888675.1). Lineage (GTDB taxonomy): Archaea > Thermoproteota > Bathyarchaeia > 40CM-2-53-6 > 40CM-2-53-6 > BA-13. The sequence goes on from VBBA01000258.1 coordinate 1,539, forward strand.
TCAGCTGACACGACACCCGCTATTGGAGAGACCTGACTACTCAAAGTCTTGTCGTCTATGTCCTTGAGCAGGTCCACGTGGACCTCAACTTCTCCTCCATCCTGGGTAAACTTCTCGGTTACACTGGTGAGGGTGTCATACACCAATAGTTTTCCATGATCGATCATCGCGACTTCATCGCATACCTCAGAGACCTCGTTTAGTAGATGGGAGCTCATGAAAACTAGTCGGTTCTTCTGCTTGAGACTCTTTACAATGTCTCTAACTTCTGCTTGGCCTCGCGGATCAAGGCCTGTGGTTGGTTCGTCCAAGAGAACTATGTCCGGATCGGTAAGAAGTGCTGTTGCCACGTTGATCCTCTGCTTCATGCCTTTGGAAAACTTGCCAACTTTCTTGTCCATCCACTCCTCCATCTTCACTTCAGCCACGACCGCTTCGACCCGTTTCGCTCGCTCCTGACGTGGAACCCCTCTTATCTCCGAGATCATTGAGAGTGCCTCTCTGGGTGTAAGGGCGGGATAGATTTCCGGCGTCTCAATCAGCACGCCGCAAGGATCCAACGCTTTCTTTTTTTCCTTGTGAACGTCTACACCGTTAATGAGGGCCTGTCCACTGCTTGCGCGGATCAGATCGGTGAAGATTTTCAAGGTCGTCGTCTTGCCAGCACCGTTAGGCCCCAAGAAACCGACACACTTCGCACCCTCAATTTTCAAGTTCAGGTTTGAGAGTGCGGCAAATGAGCCGTACCGTTTAGTAAGGTCTCTCGCTTCGATTGAGGGCAATTCTTCTACTCGCTCGTGCGACCGAGGAGCCTCCCTATTTCAGGATATTCCTAGCGTCTTTTGCCAAGGCTTGGACTTGTTGCCTCACTTCTCCCTACTCGTGTCTGTGACCGGACATCCACTTCTTCTCCTCGGCATTGGGCGTGAGAGGATATGCTACTGACCATAGGAACATCCGTGCTGTAGAAGGACCTACATGTCGGAATCTTGTCTGGAGATCCTCCTGTAGCTTGTCCTCTTTCTTACCAAATGAACCAAGATAATCTCGGAACGACCCAAACTCTTTCTCCAGAGCAAGAACTCGCTCCGCATTGTGGATAGTTGCACGTATCTTCTTCTCGTTTCGGATTATGCTCTCATCTTTGAGCAGAGCATGGATC
>VBBA01000259.1 GCA_005888675.1 Candidatus Bathyarchaeota archaeon
ACTCGATAACTAGACGTAATAATCCTTACTAGGTTCTGTTACCTTATCCGTTGGAGTAAGGTAGCTTCGGAGCATCGACTTGAGGGATGACCACAGTCGTTGGGTTCCCTTTCATTGCTCCGCCTTTTGCCCGTGTAGAAACAAAGATATGACTAGGCCGGAGGCTCCGCGCCTTTTCCCGGCTCCTTCAACTTGTACTTGTTGAATATCTCCATTGCAGGATCCTTCCTCATATCATGATCCTTGTACAAGTGATCCTGTAGTTCGCCATAACTGTTGAAGGTCCTCTCGGTTCCTCGTACCGCGCACAGGAAGCACTTGATAATGTCCTTGACCAATTTTCGAGGACCCGAATAGCAATCGACCGTGATTTACCACGAGATAAAAAAGGACTTCGACACCAAATTCGTCTGTTTGAATGGAATAATGTATGAGTTCGAGCCTGGAAAGCCAATGCTACAGTCGGTTCTCCGAGTCAATCAAGTGTGCACACGATAGTCAAGAGAAGGAGAGATTCGGACTGATGCTCGGGTACCGAAGTTCTTAAGACCTAAACAATCGACGCGATTTTTGCGCGAAAAAGTGTAGGGAGGCGAGAAGGCAGAATGTGTAGCACCTGCGCAGCGCATAACCCACAGAAGAA
>VBBA01000260.1 GCA_005888675.1 Candidatus Bathyarchaeota archaeon
AAAATTGGTTGGTTATCCTAGTTCAGTCTTCGATTCGTTTCATGAACAGACTCTTCGAGTGCTGCTGTCTGTTCTCGAAGAATATTCTCTTCTCATACGCACCTAGGAAGAGGTACAGACCCGCAGTAATCACCAAGGCTGCAAAGAAGAATAAGTGCCTCGCACTTTGACCGAGATAGTTCAGGACTGCCTGCTGTCCATCCGCACCAATTTCGAAGGTCCAGAAGGATATTGCAAGGAACGCGACTGGAAGGATCAATCGAAAGGTCTTGACAAGTCCGATCTCTGTTTTGACGCTGACCAAACTGGTTCTCCTGTGTAGAGCCGCCATAGAAGGCTCATGCACAAATTAGCACTTTTGCAGGCCAATCGTCATGCTCTCCTCTCGAAAGAAGAGGAATCTATTCTGCAAAGCCTCTCGATCAGCAATGCTGATGTCACGATTGTGCAAATTCCCGGGGTCGAGCCCTTGCAAATGCATTGATTGATAGCAGATTGGTGAGCGAGATCTGCGTCTAGAGTCGTTTTTTGACCGTTTTTCGACCGCTTGAGCTTATACTTACATATGGCTGAGAGCACCGAAAACTATCGTGGCCGCCGTAGCGTAGAGAGGCGATAGCATGACAGCTACCAGCCTCGCGAAACCTGGTAGCGTAAAGGCCTGAAAGGCATACGACTCATGATGCCTTGGCCAATGGAGCCTTCGGGGCGGGTTCAAAGCACCTCTAGAACGGTGGGAATATCCCGCCGGCGGCCCCACCAATTATAATTTCGGAAGACAAGCCTTTAACAGGCGTCTAGAAGAAACGCCGTTTTCAGCGTGGGCCGGTAGTTCAGCCTGGTATACTGTCGCTGGTGAAGAGCGCCAGGCCGAAGAACGTCCGGTTTGCAAGCCAACTATCGAATGATAGAATGGCCAGATGACCGGAAGGCCGCGGGTTCAAATCCCGCCCGGTCCACCAGGATAGATTCTCTCAAGACCCTATGAACCACTTCGAACATTCTCAGGTTTGCTCGACTGTCTGCTAGAATTTTGTCAGGGGTTCTAATTCCTGTTGCATGTCACGATAAAGTTGGAACGCCTTGGTCAGCCGCCGGAGCGCCTCGGGGATGTAAGGCTCGCATTGAAACATTATGTGCTGCACGCCGAGTTCCGCATAGCCGCGCATAGCCATAGCGATCTCCTCCACTGTACCTGTTAAGGGATTATCGAAGAAACTCGGTTTCTTTTCTTGGAGATCGGGGAACCAGAGGCCGATGAGCGCCGTGATGCCTAGTGTCGCCGGGTCGCGCCCGATCTCACGGCAAGCGCCTTCGATTTTGGCGCGTCTCGCGGCCAGTGTTTCAGGTTTGCCCATATAGCCGGTGTTCCAGAGGTCGGCATATCGTGCGGTCAGCTTGAGCATGCGAGGACCCCCTTCGCTTCCCACCATCAACGGTGGCCCTTCTGACCGAGGACCGCGTGGCACGATCTCGCAGTTTCGCGCTTGGTAATATTGTCCTACGAAATCGACATGGCCCTCATGTAGTAGCGGCTTGAGGATCTGCAAGGTTTCTTCGAAGCGGTCCACACGATGATCGAAAGGCAACCCGAACGCGTGATACTCCGGCTCGTTCCATCCCGCGCCTACACCCAGGATCAAGCGCCCGTGGCT
>VBBA01000261.1 GCA_005888675.1 Candidatus Bathyarchaeota archaeon
TGAGGATTAACAGAGCACTCTGTATGACCTTTGGATCGAATGGAGACGCGCCTGGACGGAGAAAGACCGGAATCAGATCCTGTGCAATAGGCCCGCTAGCCAACGCAGTAATCGAGAATCCGGTCGGTATTGGCGGGATATTGATCGAGTTGATTGATACATAGAAGCTTCTGAATATTGCCAAGGCGGCTAGTCCCATGGCCCCGAGTGTCGAGAGGAACACTGTCAGGCCGACAGTGAATCCTCTTCCTGTCCTGCCTCCAGCGATCAAGCCTCCGACAAGGCCGGCAGTCATCCAGAGCGAGAATATGGCCGGGTTTGTAAGTGGATTTGTAAAAACTAGATAGGCGGCTACGATTAACGTGTTGAAATGTATTCCAAAAACCGGGGAGAGCCAATCGCTCACTCCCCGGAGACCCGTGGGAAGTTGAGTGTAGCCTATGTATAGTACGAAGAGGTACATCGAAACCCAGCCGAGATATCGGCCGAGGAATATTCCCCCGCTAGGCTGCGGCGGCATGTAGATCGTTGTGACCAATCCATCGTTTGGGGTTCTCTTCACCATCGCTTTTCCGATGCTCATGTAGAGTAGGAGGTAGAATGGTCCGGGGAGGAATCCTCCGATTGTAAGACCTAGTATTGAACCGACCAGACTGGAGGATCGGGCTTTTTCCAGCTTCTGCTCTCCAACCTGTTCACGGATATGGACTGCTCTCTTAGCTAGACTGAAACTGCCAATGGTCAGCACGACTAGGGCGATCGATAATGGTTGTAGTGTTAGTAGTCCGGGAAACCATTCGGGTAAGGTGGCGATGATTATGGTGGATGTTGCGATGCTGGTGATTCTTGCCGCTGCACTGCAGACTTGGGCTAGCGTGGCGGCTGTCCGTATTTCCTTTGGAGCCTTGGCTAATGGCTCGTAGGGCTGGGGCTGGGCCACTCTGTATGCCTCGGTGGACCGGCCATGTGAGTATCGGTGGGGAAATTCGTGTTGATACCGTCGGAAGCGAGAAGGGGAGTCATTGGCGAGCGGACAGAAGCTCCAGGTAGGATTGTGCCATGATCTTCGTGATGCTCACTAGATCGTCTATTCGGACATGTTCGTTTATTCCATGAATATTGCTCTCTGCTCTTGTGGCACCAAGTATAGCGACCGGTATGCCCAACGCACTTAGAGTAGCCATGTCTGTAGATCCTTGGCTTCCGCCTACTGGCACATTTGCACCCAAGACTCGCCTAGCCGCCTTCCTGACCACCCTGACAAGCGGATGATCGGGCGGTGTCATCATCGGATTATAGCCGGGCAAGGGTTTGTTCGTAATGCGAACTCCCGTCTCACGCGAGTATCCCCGGACCACTTCTGCGATTTCTCGTCTGACGGTCTCAGCATTCTCTTCAGGGATGAAACGTCTGTCCACCAGTAACTCGCAATTGTCCGGGATTATGTTACCTTTGATTCCTCCCTTTATCATGGTCACGTAGACCCCTGGCCTCATCCACCTGCTTCCGTAAACAGGCTCCGTCCTTATCCTCGACCGTTTCCTTCCAATCTCGACCCCGACCGTCTTGAAACGCTCGATGAGTGCCGAGGCATGTTCTATCGCGTTGACCCCTGTCCATCCGCGTCCAGAATGGGCGGATACGCCGTGGACGGTGATTACGAACTCGATGTCGCCTAGGCTGGCTATGTCTATCGCCTCGATTCCTGTATCTGTTGATAGGCCGTAGTCAATGTCCTTTGTGATGATTTGTTTGTCGGCGAGATAGTTCACGCCTGTATATCCGCCGACCTCTTCATCGGTCGTATAGGTCGACATGATCGATCCATTGAAAGGCGTCTCTGTTTCGACTAGAGCCTTGATCGCGTAGAGCATGCATGCGTCCGATCCCTTCATATCGGCTGCGCCGCGTCCGTAGATCTTTCCTGACTTGACAGTTGCTTTGAACGGGTTGGTCTTCCAGCCGTCCCGTTGGGCCGGGACGACGTCCATATGGCCGTTCAATACGATCCTCGGACCCTTGTCTTTGCCCTTGATCGTCGCGTAGACGTTGGGTCTCGGGCCTTCTAGGCCGACTTCGATATTGGCCTTTTCTTTGAAGGTTGACTGGGGAATGTAACTGATCGTTGGTGTCGAGCCTAGCTGCTTCAGCTCGCTGGCCAGGACATGGGCTATCTTGTCATAGTTGCGGCCTGGGGGAACAGTTGTGTCTATGTTTACGAGTCGGCATGTAAGGTTGACAAGATCGTCCTTGTGCGTTTCGATCCATCGATCGATGCCTCGAATGGAAGTCTTGATCGTCAATGCTGGCACAGAGTTCGTGGGGTTAATTTGCTCGTTAATTG
>VBBA01000262.1 GCA_005888675.1 Candidatus Bathyarchaeota archaeon
GATGAGAAAACAGGAAATGCTTGTTGTTAAGCATATCACACGATGCGCCTTTTCTCAGGGGCCTACTCCATGTCGTACCTTGACAGCCACGCCGACCCGGAAGCTCTTCATTTCCTCCGCATTGAAAAATGACCTTCCAACAGCCAATAACTCATCTCTACCATCAACAACCAGAACCTCTTCTTCGGCACGAATCTCGGGGTCGACGTTCGCGACATGTTTCGCGAAGACGTTTCCACCCTTCCGAATAAACGGCTCCACCCCAGACATGACGACTACTCTAAGCCGCGGCGGCTTGAAGACTCGCATCAGCCTCCTGCCCCCTTCCACTTGCAGCGCGTACAATCCGTCTCTCGCCTTCAACGTGGCAAGCAGCACGTTATTCTCATAGACGTGTCTAATCCTGCCGGTGCTCAATGACCTAGCTATCCGAATGGTATCAGGAAAAACCTTCCCGGCACCATGTCCGAACTGGTACGCCGCGACCATTCTGACCCTCCTAAGCTCATGAGGCTTGGGCTGGACGGTATCCATAGACAACGGATTTATCCTCCGGAAGAGCAATAAGCTAGTTTGTTTCTTAGTCAATAGCCGTTCTCGCACGGAGTCTACGAATAACCAATGTTCTGTGAAGTTTGCGGCCGCGAGATAGTAGGAAGACCCTCCCGGTCGCTCGTTGAAGGTGTAACAATGATCGTATGCAAGCACTGTGCCGGCCTAGGAACAGAGCTGCCAAACCCACCTGCACGACCAGCGAACAGAGCAGGATTCTCACCGAAGCCGAAACCAATCGTTGGGAGACTGCCACGAGAGTATTTGGAGTCGGACTTGGTCGAGGACTATTCGAGAGTGATCAAAGAGGCCAGGGAAAAAGTGAAGCTTTCCCAGCAGGATCTCGCAATGAAGGCTAAAGCAAAATTATCAATGATCCAGAAGATCGAGATTGGTAAGATGGAGCCACCTATACCCTTGTCCAGAGAACTCGAGCACATCTTACACGTCAAACTCCTGGTGCCGCGAGAGGAGATCGAGGTTCCCATTGCTTCCTTGAATCAAGAGGTTCAAGGAGTCAGCATAGGTGACGTCGCCATCGTTAAAGAAGCGGACGGAGACGAACTAGAGGACGACAAATAAAATCTAGGGTCAGTTACTTCATCTCTACAGTTTTTGTATAACACAGTCACGTAAAGTGACTATCTAGCGTGAGTCACGTTATTATGACGGGCCCCCAATAAGATGCGATGAGCGTTTATTCGTGCAGCAGCAGGAGATTCAATCAAAGCAACGATCTCTCTGGCATCACGCCGATTTCAGGAGGCTCTGGATATCCGACACTATATCGCAGTTCGGCGGTCAGTTCAGCGGCTGGGCAATCCCTACAATCGCGGCATTCGTCTTAGGAGCTACGCCACTAGAATTCGGAATATTGACAGCAGCAGGAATGGCACCCTGGCTCCTCTTTGCATTACCCGTGGGCACATGGGTCGACCGGCGACGAAGACGTCCAATCATGACTGGCCTCAATTCCAGTGGCGTGGTTCTTCCGGAACGTTTCTTTCTCACTACTCCCTTCCTCGAGTAACGGTCCTGTCTTCAGCCCATTCAATCTAGGCCTTCTCTACATTGTCGCTTTCACAGTTGGATTGCTGACAGTATTCTTCGACATATCCTACCAATCCTATCTTCCATCGCTAGTCGACCGTGAGCAACTCATCGAGGGGAACAGCAAGCTCGAAGGAACTCGTGCTGTAGCCCAAGTCGCAGGCCCCACAATTTCAGGGACAGCCATCCAGTTAGTGACATTGCCAGCCTCTCCCTTGGCATGTTTGGGCGATGCAGTCGGTTTCCTCTCATCCTCGCTATTTCTAAGTAGAATTACTCGAGAGGAAATAGTTCCCGATAACCCTGACAAGCCCTCAGTATTGTCTCAGATGAAGGAAGGGCTGAGTGTGGTTTTTGGAGACACAAGGCTGAGATCTATCGCGGGTTCAACATCCACGTCAAACTTCTTCGGCACAGGGGTATTCACACTCATATTCCTCTTCGCGAGTCAAGGCCTAAAAATAGACCCAAACTATGTACCGATCATCCTTGCCGTAGGCGCGAGCATCGGAAGCCTTGGCGCTCTCCTCGGCGCCTTCGTAGCCGGACGACTTGGTCGTCTGCTAGGCGTCGGACGCATAATCATCATTTCGATGTTCATAGCAACTGCCGGCAGTCTATTCCTCGCCTATGACGTGCCAGCCCTCGCAATCCCGATTCCGGCTCTAAGCGAGATTTTTCCACAACTTCGCTTCACCACCGTCTCGATCCCGACAGCACTCATCATATTTTTTGTCTTGACAAGCTGGGGCTCAGTAGTCTACAACGTCAACCAGGTTAGTCTCCGCCAGGCAATAGTCCCGTTGAAATTGCAGGGACGAATGAACGCTACGATGCGCTTCCTAGTCTGGGGAACCATCCCACTAGGAGGAATAACAGCCGGTATTCTGGGCACCGTTTACGGCGTAGGCACAGCTGTCACCATCGCAGCCTTCGGCGGCCTACTTGCTGGTCTTTGGGTATTATTCTCCCCGGTCAGGAAGCT
>VBBA01000305.1 GCA_005888675.1 Candidatus Bathyarchaeota archaeon
CTCGGAATACTCTACGCCGACTTTGGAATCAACCCGGACGACATCGGCATCTTCTTCTCAGGGCATCGCGGCTATCACGTGCACGTGTACTCTGAAGGTTTCAGATTTCTCCGAGACGAGGAGAGGCGAGAGATTGCCGATTATGTCCTTGGACAACAGGTGGACTTTCAACTCCAAGGACTTGCGGAAACGAAAACTCGCGGAGTCACGGTGATCGAAGGACCACAACTCGGCGAACCAGGCTGGAGAGGTAGGATCGTTTCGGGAGTATACGACCTTCTACATGAAAACGGGAAGACCGGTCTTTCAGATTCCTTGAAGGCCTGGGACAATAAGCGCGTCCTTGAGGGCGGCTCGTTCTGGAGTTCAGCGAAGGGGGTAGGACTCTCGACATGGAAGGACCTGGCTGTCAAAGCTGTCGAGAATGGCTCGGCCCGGATTGATTCAGTGGTCACAACTGATATTCACCGGCTTATCCGACTGCCGGGGACCCTCAATGGGAACACTGGACTCCTTGCAATGCAGGTTTCTGAACGAGGCTTGGAGGATTTCGATCCGTTCACAGACTCTATCGCTTTCGAAGGGAAACTGAGGATTCACGTAACAGAAGCACCGTCGCTCAGAATCAAAGACTCAGTAATGGGACCGTTCAATAATGAAACGGTAGAGATTCCAGAAGCCGCAGCACTGATTCTACTTTGCAAACACAGGGCAGAACCTGTCGGTCAAAGGAAATCATAGTTCACTAGATCGCATGCAAACGATGACTTCCCAGTAGGAGAATGGTACGGATAACAGTTTACGATGATGCTGTAAAAGCATGGAATCAGGAACGAGCCTCCAAAGAATTACAGTTGCTCAAGCCGGGCTTCTTCAAGGATATTGCGGGCTACGTTCGCCGGCTTAAGGAGGCCCATCGGAACCTAGACCAGAAATCGCTGAAGGCTATTGTTATTCAAGACGAGCTTTTTCGCTTGGAAAAATTGGTCTCCCAACTCGTCGACGTAAGACTGGAGAAGATGTGGAGAGCTTCTCAGACCCAATCCCAGATCCAGCCAGACACTGTCGAGAAACAGCCGCACGAGGCATTCAACGATGTAGCCCGATATTATGATCGGCTTAAGGAAGATCTAAGCCAAGGCAGAGAACCACAATCATTCCAGGCGTCGAAAAAGGAGCGGCTTACAATAAGATTCCTCAAGGACGTTCCCTCCATAGTCGGAGTCGACCTTAGAACCTACGGTCCTTTCCTGAAAGAAGATGTTGCGGTAGTACCATACGAGAACGCGGAGAGCCTCATAAGGCAGAGAGCCGCAGAGGAAATCTCCACTACAGGGAGATAATGAATAAAAGCCGGCCAGGCCGTTCCTCAAACCTTCCCGATAGTGTGATCAAATCAAATCATGAAATATCCCAAAGAGATCAGCACTTACTGCCCGAAGTGTAAGCAGCATACTGCACACGCTGTCTCAGTTTACAAAGCAGGCAAGCCCAGAACGATGGCATGGGGAAGCCGGCGACAAGAACGCAGAAAGCATGGTTACGGCGGACAGAAATTCCCCGAGCTAAAACGGACGGCGAAAACAACGAAAAAGTCGACTCTAAGGCTCAAATGTAGAGTCTGCAATTTCACAGTAGCCCGACTAGGCATCAGACTTCGAAAACTGGAGGTTGGAGCATAATGAGATGGGAACTCATACCCAAGCCAAGAAGCACATTCCTACGAGTCAAGTGCGCAAAATGTGGAAACGAACAGGTCATATTCGAAAGATCAAGCAACTATGTCAAATGCCTCGTCTGCGATGAGCTCCTCGCCCAGCCAACCGGCGGCAAGGCAAAGATAAACGGGGAAATACTACAACCTCTGACATAGAGAGTCCAGCAAGTTCATGTCTGCAGCCCAAGCTTCCCAGACAGTCTTTCCAGAAGTAGGCGACCTAGTTATTGCCACAGTGACCCGTGTAGAAGACTATGGAGCATACGTCAAGCTAGACGAATACAAAGCAGTCGAGGGTCTAGTCCACATCTCCGAGATATCCACGACTTGGGTCCGGAACATACGAGACCATGCACGACAGGGGCAAAAACTCGTCCTCAAAGTTCTCAGAGTAAACCCCCAAAGAAACCAGATTGACCTCTCCCTGAGACGAGTAACCGGACGCGAAAAATCAGAGAAGATGCTCGAGTGGAAGAAGGAGAGAAAGGCAGATGCAATCCTCAAAAGTGCCGCTGACAAGTTGCAGAGACCCGAGCCCGAAATTGATGACTTACGCACAGTTCTTCTTGACAAGTTCGGCAGCCTCTACGAGCCCTTAGAGGAATCCATCGACAATGGAACCGAGGCACTTGCTAAGGCGGGAGTATCTCCAGAGTGGGCCCAGGCACTCGCCGAGATTTCAAAGACCAAGATCCGCTTGGAAAGATCCAAGGTGCGTGCAACCCTCTCGATCGTATGTCACAAGCCCGGCGGGCTCGACATCATCAAACAATCCCTCGCCGCAGCGAAGAAGGTCAGGAAGCCTAGAGGAACAGATGTCAGGATTTACACGATCGGCTCGCCAAAGTACAGGGTCGAGGTCGAATCGAGCTCGTTCGAATCCGCCGAGAAAACACTCAACTCCGTTATTGAGGAAGCAATATCTTCCATCAAGAAAGGCGGGGGCGAGGGAAGAAAGCTTGGATGAAGTTCCTAATCAGAAAATGCCCAAAGTGTAGCAGGTACACGCTCAAGGAGAATTGTCCCGTCTGCGGGACGCAAACAGTCAGTCCACACCCGCCGAGATTCTCACCCAGTGACAAATACGCAAGGTACCGGGGTGGTGGAACGACACAGGCACCTGCTGAATCAGCCTAGGCATTTCCGGCCTCGTGTAACCTTATCCCACAATTTTTGCAGTAGGCTGCTTCCATAGGATTCTGTATCCTGCAATGAACGCAAAACGTTCTCTGCTTTATCGGACGTGGAATCGTAAAGCCCCCATTCTTACCGCCGAGATAGAAATTGAATTTATCACCGCACGTGCAATCGAATCTTGCCACATGGTACCTGCTAAAATTCCACTCTTTCTTCGGGGGACCAGCCGTCGCGCTTCCACATTTTGGACAGTTCGGGACCATAACCACAAGCCTCTGCCTGAATCTGCATCCCGGAAACGGGAATCGATACGAGACCTTCTTGGATATTTAAAATGAGACCCCGAGTGACTCTTAACCGGTCTCATTCTCTGACGCTTTGCGAACTTGCCATGCCACCTCACCTTTCGTACTGTCAACCCAAACAAGAAACACTCTACCTGTCACGCTACTTGAATTGAACTTGTTGAGCTCCTGAATGAGCTTAGGATCCGCGAGAACCTCAACGGATGCTCCTCCAGCGGTTTCTGGATCTACAAGT
>VBBA01000306.1:0-1420 GCA_005888675.1 Candidatus Bathyarchaeota archaeon
GATAGGAAAAGCTGCTGAGAAATCAATACTCTACTATGCAGCCGGAGCCGAGAGTGGAAGCGAGCATCCACTGGGGAAGGCGATTGTTGAAGCTGCCAGGAAAGCGGGAGTGACTGTCCCCGAGGCGTCCAACTTTGAAGCACTACCAGGACTTGGCGTTCGGGCAGAGGTGGACGGTCGTGAAGTCTTGCTAGGCGATCCTTTGATGACTAAATTCTCGGTCGCGTTGGACACCTTGTACATGGAGGCTTGGAATAGACTGCAGTCACAGGGGAAAACGGTGACGCCTCTCGCATTGGACAGGAAACCCGTGGCATTGCTGGCCCTCGCCGACACGGTTAAGCAGGATGCTCAAGCGACGGTGGCTCGTCTGAAGCAGAAGGGATTGAAGGTGATAATGCTGACCGGCGATCAGGAAAAGACTGCCAGAGCAATCGCCCAGAAACTGGGCATTGATGATGTCATTGCGAATGTTCGACCTGAGCAGAAGGAGGAGATTGTGGAAAAACTCCAGAAGGGAGGGAGGGTTGTCGCCATGGTTGGCGATGGGATCAATGATGCTCCGGCTTTGGCTAAGGCGGATGTTGGCATAGCGATCGGGAGTGGGACAGATGTGGCAAAAGAGACAGGGGGTATTATTTTGATCAAGAACGACTTGCGCGAAGTTGTGACAGCCATCGAACTGGGAAAGGCGACCGTTCGAAAGATTAAGGAGAACCTGCTCTGGGCCTTCGTCTATAATGTTGGATTGATCCCCATCGCCGCAGGCGTCCTGGTCCCATTCCTCGGACCAGGGATCTATCAAGAATTGCCGTTCCTGGCTGCGGGAGCAATGGCTATTAGCTCGGTTACGGTCGTCTCCAACTCGCTGCTACTTCGAAGGTTCAAACCCAGCATCTAATGATTGGAGGTGAAGTAATGCAAAAAGACCCAATCTGTGGGATGATGGTTGACGAGAAGAAGACGAAGCTAACCTCTTCGCATGACGGGAAGACCTTCTACTTCTGTTCCGCGTCTTGCAAGAGCACGTTCGACAAGGACGCACACCGACACGCCCACGGATAACCGGAGACCAGCAGGACAGCTACGGGCTTACCATTTTTCTTGTCGTAATGCTATTCGATCTCCAATATTTGCTTCATAACGTCCGTCTTGAACGAGGTTTCATCGTGTGGGCTGAAATAAGGATAGACGCAGGGAAGATTGATGCCTGCGGTACGGAACTTGTTCACGAGTTTTTGGAGCTGTTCGACTGATGGGTTTGCGAGGCTGATCTCGTACAATGAATCGGGAATCTCAAGTGATCGTTTTGAGGAAAGGCTCCTGCTAGCCGATCGGATATCGTCAGCAACGCCATCATGGACAAACATGTCATGATATTGAGGGTTAGCGTCGTAATTTGCAAACTCTTCAATCAATA
>VBBA01000306.1:1445-2302 GCA_005888675.1 Candidatus Bathyarchaeota archaeon
TTACACCGGACCCAATTGCTAATCGTAGGTTCTTGACGAGGTTGCTGGCATATTCGGGAGAACAGAAGTTCAAGATCAAGCCATTTGCATTGTGTATGGCTCTCTTGGCGATCCCGAGCCTCAGGGCTGCAACGAAGACCTCGGGCGGGGATACTGTTCGACCTTTGAATTCTGTTGGAATGGCGTTCCGGATTTCGTCAATCATTTTCAGCATTCTTGTGATGGTCTCGCTGGGGTTTGTCACGGGTTTCCCGGTTCCAACACCCAGCACGAACCTGTTGTTAGAGAGGTATTGCACCGTCCCAAGCCGACGTGCTAGCGTGTTTAGGTCATGTTCGAGAGGTCGAAGTACGCCGCTCCCCGCCTTAACCCTCTTGGTAACAGTGAGAACGGCAGCACTCAGTTCGATAGAATCTAAGCTGGCCCAGATGTCTGGGAAGAAGATTGTCGAAACATGATCCGACTCGTCGGTTAGTTTTGCGAAAGCGAGGATTTCTTCCGGTCCGTACAATGTTGGCCGTAGTGCGAGTGCGAGGCGTTGATTCAATAATGGTCCCAGATCGTTCGTCGTCTGAGCGCCATTTCTGGCAATTATCTCTTGCCAATAGAATTTAGCCGAAGGGAAAAGTAATCCGTGAGTTCATTCAGATGGTATGAAGGATTAGGTATGAGTCCCATCCGTGAAAGGAGTCAATACTTTGCGCGTCATGCCAGCGTACACGGTGTCGGGAACGAGGGTCTTGAGAAGCTCAGAAACGCCAGAGTGGTTGTGGTTGGTTGCGGAGGAGTTGGGAGCGCCGCGGCAGACTATCTTGCAAGATCTGGCATCGGCTATCTCCGTCTGATCGATCAGGACA
>VBBA01000307.1 GCA_005888675.1 Candidatus Bathyarchaeota archaeon
CGACCCGGATCAACATTACCTTCCACTACCCTTACAACCAGGATTTCTTCACGAGGCATCTTAGGGAGAACTGGCGCGAGCTTAAGGATCTGATCAAGGAGGTGCGCTATCGTCGTGGCAGGGCTGGAGCAGCATTCACCTTTACCTTTGTCCAGGAGGGATTTCGCCTCGTGTTTAGATCTGGCGAGGTTGATGATGACGAGATCAGCTCTGCCATGGATCAGATTGGCCACCTGACAGGGATAATCAGCAGAATGTTGAAAGCCGAAACCGTGCCTGAGACTCTTGTGAAGGTCGAGTGCGGATTTGACAAATTGACCGATCGATGGGATCAGTTCCGAGCGACAAACAGCGCCGAAAGCAACGTTTACGAATTCGATGAGGAATCCTCTAATTGGAAACCTACAAAGCCCTAGTAATATGCAACAGAATCACTTCGGATCTGCACGCCTATCAAGAATGGTCAAACTGATTTAGCTTTGAGCCGTCAAAGGATTCATACCGCAGACTACAAGGCACCCGGGGGCAAGCTCGTCCGAGTAACGATAATCGAGGACTCCGGAATTATTCGACAAGCTCAGATAACAGGCGACTTCTTCCTCCTACCCGAAGAAAGTCTCACTCGATTGGAACAATCCCTGATAGGAATTATGATCACGGAGTCTGCGGTGAAGAAAGTCGTCGACGATTTCTTCACGGAAACTGGAGCACAGGGTCTCGGCGTCACACGAGAGGATTTTGCAAAGGCCATAACATCGGTTAAGGAGCCAGATTAAGAGTTGCCAGAGACTTGGAGACTCGTCGACGTCGAATTCCGAGACGACCCATTCATGAACTTAGCAATCGAAGAAGCGATACCAAGGACAGTTGGTTTAGGAAAGGCCCCGAATACCGTCCGGTTCTGGCACAACTCAAACACCATAGTCCTTGGATGCTTCCAATCCGCAAACTTGGAAGTCAACCTCGAGGCCTGTAAGGAGCTGGGGACTGACATTGTCAGGAGGTTCACCGGCGGAGGCGCAGTCTACCACGATAGTGGAAATCTGAACTATGCAATCTCATTGAAGCGAGGTCATCCTCTGATCCCAACGAACGACTTGCAATTAGCCTTCCAAAGGCTTTCAGAGGGAACTGTGCAAGGACTTCGCGCT
>VBBA01000308.1 GCA_005888675.1 Candidatus Bathyarchaeota archaeon
GGTACACGTGTAGGCTCGGTGAGAATACATCATCGACAATAGCTCGTACCCCGCTTCCATTATAGGACCTGATCACAGATTCTTGAGTATCTGTCACGAGGACCTCGGTAGTCGGCATTGTCTCTTTGATTTTCTCAGCTACATTCATCCTCTGGCCTACGCCCACCTCGACTATCTTCCTGTTGTAATTGTCCCTCACGAATTCTACGATTGCTCCATATTGCATCTGCGAAACCGGCTGTGAGATCTTCATAATGAAGCTCCGCTTAGTTCTCTCATATGTACGGAGAATAAACTAGTCGAAGCATTGATTCTACTCCGGATTGCGATCAAGGCCTAAGACCATTTGAACTGAAAAGTCACAGATCCAACGTTCATCGTCCCCGTTCCACAGATAATCCTGCCAAGAGTTGTGATTACATGACTTGCAACAGTGCCGAGTTGGTAGGTCACTGAGCAAAGTATCATACCTTGCCCGTTCGGCTGCGAGTAAAAATTGAAAGTTACGTTTGCCAAGCGAGCAACGGTAAGACCTGTGTTAACGTAAACTCCATCAAGTATTGAGTAGTAGGTCATATTGTTCCGGTAAAAAAATGAGCCTACGAGGCTTGCATCTTGTGATTGCCCGATCATTGCCTGCAATCGCAAATGTTCACCTTCCAATTGAGCTGTTTGAGCTGACGGTGTCAGGGCCGCGAGTTGAGCTTGAACCACTTGGGATTCCAAATGTCGCGAGTCTGAGTTAATGGCCCGCAGTTGAGAGATCTGAGTGTCGAGGTTGAGGATCATCGTGTTGAAGCTCGTTATCTCAGTCTTGTAGTCTACGACTACATTGGATCCGCCGGAGACCGCTTCTTGGACGCCGAGATCCTTCTGGAAAGAGTAGAAGGCGAGCCCGAGAGAACTCACGGCAAGGATGAGAAAGATATGCATGAGGGCAGTGTAAGTCCGAGCACTTGACACGGGACCATTGAATTGTACAATCGGACTAATTTAGCTAGGTTATCCAAGTCAATCCATCTATTGCCGATTATCACTGCAAGTGGGCTAACTCATCCATTTTGATACTTCATACTCGGCCTTCCTGGATTGCCATAACCCCCTCCACCAGGTGTTCGGATGCTAACAACATCGCCATATCTCGTTCGGACCACACACTTCGACCTTAGGGTCGCGGGCTTCGTGTTTCCTCGAATAAGTCTGTATTGTCCTCCTTGTCCATCCAAACCTCCCTTCAGCCCCCACGGATTGTTCGTCTGGCGATCCCCGAAGAGAGTCACTATCGAGTTGTCGTTCAAAAGCTCGATATCTCGGATCACTCCCATGCCACCTCTAAACCTGCCATTCCCACCCGTTCCCTCGGCCAGCATGTAACTCCTTACACGGAATGGATAGGCCGCTTCGAGCGCTTCGATCGGGGTGTTCATTGTGTTTGTCATGTGGCTATGTATGCCATCAATTCCGTCCTTTTTCTGTCGAGCACCGAAACCGCCTGCAATCGTCTCGTAATACGCGAAGTATTGCCCTGTCATAGGATGAATGCCTCCAATCGTGAGGTTGTTCATCGTCCCTTGGCACGCCGCGCAAACTCTTTCCGGCGCGACTTGCGAGAATGCTTTCAGAGCAACATCAACGATCCTCTGTGAGGTTTCAACGTTCCCACCGGCTACGGCTGAAGGGGGTTGAGCGTTTACAATCGTCCCTTTCGGCGCAACCACTGTCACCGGTCTGAAGCAGCCCTCGTTGGCTGGGATCGAGGGATCGGTTACGCATCT
>VBBA01000309.1 GCA_005888675.1 Candidatus Bathyarchaeota archaeon
TGGACCAATTATCCGGAGCCAGGCAGTATACGTATATGCTCTTCCATCCAGTCCTTTCTCCAAGATTAATAGAATAAAGACGGTCAGGTGAAATCCATTACTTGGCGAGTTTCAAGATTCGGCTCATTACTCCCAACGATGCAGAAAAAATAGTGATGCTAATGAAACAGCACTGGGGCTCCACGAGAGTCGTCTCGAGAGGCAGGGTACACTGCCCTGAGAAATTGCCAGGATTCGTAGCTAGAGTCGACCATAAATCAGTTGGACTGTTGACCTGCAATATCAATGACAAAGATTGTGAAATCGTCACTTTCGACAGCGCCTCCGAAGGACTGGGAATCGGCTCTGCATCGTTAGAAGCCGTTAGGAAAGTAGCAATTTCTACCGGATGCAAACGTCTTTGGTGGATAACAACTAATGATAATACCCATGCCCTGCGCTTCTACCAGAAAAGGGGGTTTCGCCTCGCCGCATTGTATCCTAATCAGCTAGAAAAATCGCGCTTGCTTAAACCGGAGATCCCCTTGGCAGGAGTGGATGGAATTCCTCTTCGAGACGAGATAGAGCTTGAAACTACCCTCTAATGAACGCGACATTTCGATATTCGTCCAATGTTTTGTAAACTGAGAGGCGAATAGTTCAGAGGCTTTCTTGTAGACTACATTCCGTGTTTGTCTTTCATGTGCGACTTCAGCGCCATATCGGAATTGAAAGTTGCACCGCACTTAGAACAACTGAACTGTTGTGTTGTCACTGCAGAACTTCGCTTCATCATGAATCCCCCGATGGCTAGTAGTACTCCTAGCACGGCGACCCCTTCCGACCCGTAGGTCCTGAGCCTTCCGCTTTCACCTATCGAGATGAAATAGCCAGCCGCAGCTGCACCTACAACGATTAGGATTATTCCCAATATCAGAAGATTCTTGTTCATCTTGTCTAGCCTTGAATAGGATCTGCCTTTTTAAGCGCTGTGGACTGGTTTCAGGAAGGGATCTACGATTAGACGAGCATTCAGGCCCTTGTCAAGGTCGAATTAGTCAGTTTTTCACAGATGTGCCCAGAATCTGCCAGCAGTTTCCTGATCACACGATTACTCGGAGGAACTAGTGATCCGTTTCTTTTGTCAGATCCGCTTTCTAGTTCCCGTTGGTCTTTCTGATTCCCTCGGCTATCACAGGAGCGACCGTGACCTTGCTAACATTGCTTGGAATCGTGTCAGTCCCTACCACGCTTCTAACTCCAGCATTTTTCATTCGCTCAAGGGCTCCTTCAGCCAAGACTGGATGAGTACAGAGAGCGAAAATCCTCTTAGCTCCTTTCTTCGTGCATGCCCTTGCTGACTCAGCGATCGTTCCACCAGTGCTGATGATGTCGTCGGCAAATACAACATCCCTTCCTTCGAATTCTACATCCCCAGTGTCGATCTCGACCTTCGTCGACGAGACTCTCTTCTTATGGAAGACCGTGTGTTCCGCGTCCAACTCTTTGGCCACCATTGCAGCCCAGGGCTCAGCTTCTTCGTCAGGTCCAACAACAACCGGCTTCTTGGGGTTAAGATTCTCCTGGGCATACTTTCCCAGCAACGGCATTGCCGAAAGATTGTGTGCGGGAATATGGAAAACCTTGGAAACATCCTCCAAACGGTGAAGATGAGTATCAACTGTCATGAAGGATGTCATTCCGACAGTCTCGAAGAGCTTGGCTATCGTAAGGCTGCTTACTGCCTCACCAGGCTTGAATCTGGCATCCTGTCGGGCGTATGCTAGATATGGTACGACCCCAGTGATAGAACTCGCTCCCAAATCTCTTAGAGCATCTACCAAAAGTAGGAGTTCCATGATATACTCATCCGGGTTCCGGTACAGTGATTGCACAACGACAATATTCTGATCCTTAACATCGTCAAGGATCCTCACGTATTTTTCACCGTCAGGGAATCTCTTGATCTCCAACTCTCCGTGCTTCGCGTTCAACGTCTTAGCCACCTTCCCTGCCAGATCGATTGAGGCAGACCCACCGAGGACCATCATTTTTCGTTCGAGAGACTCCGGAACCCGCGAGAATCGTCCGGGCAAATAAAAACTAGATGCCCTCGACCCTTGACAACGTTCTGGGAGCTGGCCTGTGCAGAATAGCGTGGGATATCCTGTTTGACCGGTACGGTTACATGCCTCATCAGCCATATACTTCATGAGACTTAGCTTGACCGCTCCTTCCCTGAACGAACGAGACCGAGCTGACCATCGACAGGAAGCGCTGATGCCTACAGGCATCGCCATACTCGACCAGATTACGGGAGGAGGATTACCTAGACCATCGGCAGTAGTTCTGATGGGACCGATAGGGAGTGGAAAATCGGCGCTAGTTAGAGAACTGGCCGTGAACTCTCTCAGGCAAGGTTCGGACCTATTGTACTATTGCATCGACGATCCTGCCGACGTTGTGCGTCTTGGACTGGAGGATCATAACTTGCAAGTCCCGGGCTTGGAAGCAGAGGGGCGGCTTGTATTCGTGGACATGTTCAGCAAGGGGGCGGAGAAGCTGGCTGAGTCTTTGCCCCATATGGATCCCGAAGATGTCTTGGAGGAAACGATGAAATTCCAAGATCTTCTCGATTACGGTCGGAGTTTTGCTTTGAAGCCGACAGGGCATAGAAAAGTGATCATACTCGACAGCATCACTCCGTTCTTCTTGCTGGCAGAGCCTCGCAGAG
>VBBA01000318.1 GCA_005888675.1 Candidatus Bathyarchaeota archaeon
GTCAAATGATCAAGGTATTGCTGAAAATCCTGGCGATTCGCCGTCGGCACGGCATGAATAGAAAAGTATCCATTCGACTCACCCATGCACCTTGTAACCCTAAGCCAATAACCAGGGACCTTCAAAGCCTCACGAGCCAAAGCGTCCATTCCCGCCATCGGAGTCACGTAAACAATGGCCCTAGACAGCCCAAGCTTCGAAAAGTTCGGCTGAGCCCACGTCGCCAACAAGCCCCCATCCTCCAACTTAGAAATTCTCGAGTACGTTGTCGGATACTTGAGACCAGCTATCTGAGCGATCTTCTGGAGGTTCCTGGGTCCATTCTTCTTCATTGCGTTAATGATCTTCACGTTCATTTCGTCGAGCTGTGACACGATCTTGTGTATCCGCTCGAAATACTGCTCTGGCGTCGGGAGAGTCAAATTAGTAAAAGCGCGCAGCCGTTGATCTTTTCAAGCTTTCCCTCAACTTCGTCACACCACTAGTTCCAAAAGGGGCCCAAGTGACCTCGGTGAAAGATCATAAAGAAATTCTTTCTGGACCTGTCGGAACTTACTACAACTAAAATACCCACGCTCTCTTCACGGCGAGTTTATGGTGATCACGAGTTTCAGAGAGGTTTCCGCTCGCTTTCGCTAAAAGCGAGAAATCCAGAACTATTTGGATTCTTAATCGGTTCTATTTGCTCTTGTCGCCGCTGAGCCACCATTTCAGGTATTCTTTGTGGCGGCGCTTCTTGGCATCGTCGTCTGTCTCTGGCCTTACCATCTGGTCTCGCCCCTTGAGAAGATCCTGGCTTGAGAACGTTAGACCACAGGATTTGCAGCTGTACTGCTTGATCGCAGGGTCGTACTTCAGCTCGCCCCCACATTCCAAGCAGTAACTCGGCATTCTTACCTGGTCAGACTCCCTTTCTAAAAGAAATGGAACCGGTTTGTCTGAGATAAGCCTTCGGTTACTCCAAGGATCGAAATCCAAGGATACAGTTGGAACAGGTTCCTCTGGGCAACGATTAATATGGTTGAAGGCTCGCACAACAAGGGAGTAATCAGACCCTAAGGATTTGATGTGTGAAATGCCACAATGGCATGGCGGTATGCTGAAACGGAAACCCACTGGAGGAAAAAAACGGATGTGGAGAGGCAAACGAGCTTTTGAAATGGGCGGACTTCCAACAGAAACCCTGGCAGGCTCGACCAAACAAAGATTCAGAAGAGGCTTCGGAGGAAGCGCTAAGGTGCAACTGGCGCAAGCAGACTGGGCAGTCGTAACGAACAAGGCCACTGGAAAAACGTCCAAGACCAAATTATTACGTGTAGTTAGAAATCCTGCGAACGTGGACTACCAAAGAAGACGAGTAATAACAAAGGGTGCGATAATCGACACCGAACTTGGACAGGCACGGGTCACATCTCGCCCCGGACAAGACGGTGTCATAAATGCCATCCTAAGCACCGAGAAAACCTCAACAAGCAAATAGAAAGTACGTAATCCCCTTTTTAGGAAGTCATGGGCCTGAAACGACCCAACCGCCAGATAATCTGGCCCTCGAACATAGACAGCACCAAGACTCGACTTCAGGGAAGAAAAATTCCATTGCCCAGAGCCATAAGACAACCCAGTCTCAAGGAGGTCGTCGAGGCAGCACGAGCCCTAGAACTAGATCCGCAGCCAACAGAGAAGGCAGCAAAACCTGGTACGACTTGGGACAAAACCGGCTATATCGAGATCAAGAAGACGGGCTCGAAAATACAAACCCTCAAAGGAATAGCTGGAGAAGTTGCAAAGATCCGTCAACGCCAGATCCCACAACCGCCAATCCAGACAAAGAAACGCTGAGTCGATCTTTCCAAATTATTTCTTTTTTCGTCCGTTCGGATACATGATGACCTTGCCACACCGGCCAGACTTCATCAACGCAAATGCTTTCGAGAATTCTTCCATGTCAAACCGATGAGTGATCACCTTGGACATGTCAACCATGCCCGCTCTCAATACCTCCGCTGTCTTGTACCATGTACTGTAGATTCTTCGGCCAAAGACACCTCTCACATGGGCATCTTTGAACACGATCCAATTGGCCACATCGATCTCGACCCTTTTCGAGGGTAGCCCGAAAAGCACGGCAGTGCCACCTGGTCTTAGGGCTTTGAAGCCCTGGTCAAACGCTGATGGTGCGCCTGACATTTCGAAGAATATGTCTGCTCCACGTCCATCAGTCTGTCGCATGATCTCCGAGGAGACATCATCATTCGAGGCATTGAGGAGCACATCGGCACCCATTTCCTTGGCAAGGCTCAACCGATAATCGACAACGTCCACCCCAAAAATCCTAGTCGAGCCAAAAGACTTGCATAATCCTATCAGACATGCGCCGATCGGACCGCAACCGAAGACGGCGACCCTCTTAGCCGATATGTCCGTTACAGAGGCAGCGTGCACTGCATTACCCAGTGGTTCCTGAGCACTAGCCACCTCGACAGAGAGTTTGGAATCGTTCTTCCAAGCACTGGCTTCATGCAACGCATGATACTGTGCGAAGCATCCGTCAGTGTCCACCCCTCGTAAACGCATGTTCTCGCAGATGTGCGCGTTGCCTGTCCGGCACT
>VBBA01000384.1 GCA_005888675.1 Candidatus Bathyarchaeota archaeon
TAAGCGGGTTCGTCATTATCGCTGAGAGCCATATCAGCATCCACACCTTCCCAGACAAAGGCCATGCTTTCATCGACATATTCAGCTGCAAACAATTCGACATTCACAAGGCTATCGCGTACCTCACAACAAAATTCGATGCAGGACACGCCGACAAGAGACTCTCGGGACGAGGCAAGGAGTACCCGCGAGAGGTCGAGGCCGCGAGAGAGATCGTCGCCCGATCCCGCGTAGCAATCAGCCACTAGGCTAGCTTCGACCCAATATCCCTGTTTCATCTGGACATCCCTCGCAATTGCGTTTTTCCACTAAAAGTCCGAGGGTCAGCTGTTCTATCGTTTTGAGATCGATCACAGGTTGCAGAGCCCAAAGTAGGAAATAGTTCCTCAAGAGTTCGTTCTGACTGTGCCGGGATTCCGGAGCCTGGTACCGGGCAGTCCAACTGATTAGCGATGATGGTTGGGCCCTTGCCTGGAACCGTTAGCTCAACAGGAGAAGTACCAGGACAGATAGCCTGTGCCCCTTTGGGGCGCGTGGGTTCGAATCCCACTCCCGGCGCCACCTACTCGACCGCACTTCTGAGGCCCAGGTTGATACGTTTCCAAGAACGTTGTGATTCGCAAATTCTTTGTGTTAATCTAGTCTGTCAACCCTTGCTCAACTGAACCCAACACAATTGGGGACTTCTGGACTCATCTTTGCCTACGACCAAGACATGTCGGGGCTTGTTCGCAACAAGGTCGATCATTCATAGATGGCGAGGAAAGAATTGTGAGAGAAAACGTTCAGGCGGCGGTGGGCAAGAGCCAGCCGATTTCCCGTGAAGGGAATGTTGGCAGTGCCCAGGCCCAGGGACGCCACCAGTGAGTTTGTCAAAGACTTAGTTACGAGTCTAAGTCTCGTGTTACTGCTTCTCTCTTCCACAAGTTACTCCTTCGGGAAGAAATCAGAGAGAGGCACCGTTTTAAGCCAGTCAAACAACACTAACGGATATCCTAATCCCGGGGCTATTCGGTAATTGGATCGGTGTCGTGTCTGTGGCGCAGAGGAGTTCATCCCCTACGTCTGCAGGTACTGTGGTGGGGCCCACTGTGTCCTTCACCGTCTACCAGAAAATCATGAGTGCCCAAACATTCAACAGGCTCGTGCGCCTCGGCCTTACATTCGTTCCGAGCGTAAGGGCGCGATGAGGACACTACGTCCCCTGGGTGTTCCACGTCTGGCGAAATTTTCGACGATTTCGGGAAGAGAGCTCTCCTCTCTTTTGGTTGCCTGGGTTGTGCTGGGAGTCAGTTTCTCGATTTCGTATCTGTTCAATGGCGTGAGTCCGATTGACTTTGCCATCATCTTTCCCCTCACACTCGTACTGGTGGGGACGGGGTTTCTAGGTCACGAATTGGCGCATAAGTTCACGGCGGAGAAGTATGGTTGCTGGGCAGAATTCAAACTCTGGACGTATGGAGCTGTGATGGCTCTTCTGTTTGCTCTTGTCTCTCGCGGTACATTTGTATTTGCTGCTCCGGGAGCGGTTTACATTGCTTCTAGAGCCGGCTATTTCGGGGAAGGGCTCGATAGAAAGTCCAATGGAATCGTCTCTGTCATGGGTCCGCTGGTAAATGTCGTGGCGGCACTCATATTCTTGGTGGCTCTTGCAGGAGCAAGATTTTTGGGATTTCCCGATCCAAATGTAGCAGGTTTCAGGTTTCTTGCGTCCGGTGTTTCGTTGAACCTTTGGCTTTCGGCGTTCAACATGCTCCCGATCTTCATTTTGGATGGTCAGAAGGTGTTCGCATGGGACAAGAAAGTATGGGCGCTACTCGCAATCCCTTTGTGGATAGCAGCCTTTTGGGTGCCGACACTCTTGCGGTAATGGGTTGCGACCAAAGAAGGCTACCATCGTAGGGCACTTCTTCCGTAAAATCTATAATCCTGCCCGCATTTCTCGCACCTAACCTCGTTTTCATTATCGGGATCCACAGTCACCTTGATCTCGTTTCCACAATTGCAGGTGAACTCTATTGTGTTCTGTTCTTCTTTGGAAGTCTCCAAGGCTTATGTGGCTCCTTGAACCTGTTCTTGCGCCAAGGACTGAGAGGAATGACTTGATTTAGCCTTCCACATGCGTGGATAAGTGTCTACCGGCATTACGACTCGAACGGTCTTGGCTGCCAAACCCTTCTCCTTGTTCATGATATCATCGGAGGTCATTAGTGCCCTTGCCAGGGCCACAAGTTCGCCTTTGAGAGTGAAGAGTGCTACTGTAGACTTGACTTTTATCCCGTCGGTGAGTTTGAGGATTCCTGGGATCGCTAGGTCCGCGCCATGGCAGATCGCGTTAACTGCGGAGTCTCGTATGAAGATCTTTTGCACATATAAGAAGGCAGATTCCA
>VBBA01000385.1:0-1219 GCA_005888675.1 Candidatus Bathyarchaeota archaeon
TTCCTGGCTGCGACAAGGTTGGTTACAGTATCAGTCAGTTTTGGGTCGCTCGCTTAGCGTTTGAAACTTGAGGATACCGCTTTGACAAAGTAGACGCCGCCAAGGAACATTGCGGCTCTTCCCGTCCATGAGATCGGATCTCCGGGTGCTCGGCCGAAGAATACCGCCCCCAGTCCGGCCGCTGTTAATCCTAGAGCTAGAAAGTACCAGTACAATATGTTGGATCTAGAGGAGAGATAGAGTCTTGCGAAAATGCCGGAGGATACGGCCATTAGTCCAGATGCAGACTCAAGCACTGCCATTCTTAGCCAAGTCTGTCCAACGCCGGGGACAAAGAAGGGAGGGATGATTCCTGAGATGCACATTATGGTGAATATGCCACAGAAGCCGAGGACGCCGGCGTATGCTAGAGTCAGGAATGGTTTCCTGAGGGTTGGTCTTGCCCTTGACGAGATAGATCTTGATGCTATGATTCCACTCGTCAGGTGGAATAGAGAGGCGACCAGTGCGCTGGTGTTTGAGATGCTGATTCCGATGTTGGGCTGGGTCAAGTAAAGGCCGGCAATGAAGGAGCCGGTTCCCCAAGATAAGGCACCAGCACCCAACAGGATCAGGGTTGTGGAACCTGTTTGCATGTAGCCTCTGAGGGAAATGAATCCTACAAGAGAGGATGTCAACGTCAGAAAGACGACTTGTAGGCCGATGAACAGGTAGGGCGAGTCAAACACGAGCGATTTGCTTAGCTGGCTCGGTGCTGGGAGGAGGAGGTTGAACGCGGCAACCATGAAGATGGAGATTGGGAGTGGAAATGCACCGATGGCTTTCAGTCTCCAAGCTGGAGGAAGACTCGGACCGGCACCCAAAGTACTGTCCGGCTTACTTGGCGTGTTTCTGTTTTGCTCCTTCAAATGCCATGGACCAACTATTGGCGGCTGCCTCTATTTGGGAGCGGCGAGGAGATCCGGTCAAGATCCCTTCATAGTTGGTGAAGGGATTTTGGATTTCGATGCCGTGGGATGTGATTTCAAACTCTCTCAAGCGTTTGTCATGGTCGCTTCCTCGCATCTTGAGAATTCCAAGGAGTCTTCGCATGGAGGACTCGATCTCGACTGGTTTCAGGAGAATGATCGAGTCGACCAGGAAACTGAGGCCTGCATCGCTGATAGAGAGGGTGTTTCCCATTATTTGGGATGTTTCCCAGAGGAGGATAGAACTGATG
>VBBA01000385.1:1244-2512 GCA_005888675.1 Candidatus Bathyarchaeota archaeon
GTGGCTTAACGAGTCGACGACAATCCGCTGAGGCTGGAACTCCTTTATCGTGTCACGCAACAATCCATCACCAGCGTCTGCATCTAGCATGAGATCGGGAGACGTACAGATGAGTTGTATTCTGCCTTCTTCTTCCAATTTTTTCAGGTCCCAGCCAAAACCCAAGGCGTCACGATAGATCTGGTCTGGCAATTGTTCGAATGTCAAATAGACTCCTCTATCATTGTAGCGAGTGGTTCCATTTACTAGATACTGAAGAGCGAGCGTTGTCTTTCCCGATCCGGCACTGCCTGCCAGCATGACCGAGTCTCCTTCCATGAAGCCACCGTGGAGCATCTCGTCAAAGGCTGGAATGCCTGTCTTTACACGCCCGCCATCACGGATCTTGCCGGCGACGAGTTGGTTCATGTCGGATGCTCCTGTTCCCATCTTTGAGCGCGACGCAGACGTTACTTTTCTCCTCCTACGTTGATGGTTCTTATCCGAGTGGGGACAGATTCTGGAATCTCCTTGTCCCCCTGGCTATCCAGTCGGATGCCCACTGAGCCCCCGATCTTTTTCTGAATTAGAATGCCAAGGTCTACTAGGGCTTTGACATCTGCCCTGATCAACGAAGCTGTTCTGCGAATTCGTCGTGCGACTCCATCTAGGTTGTCGATTAGGCCTGGGTTTCTATGAAAGAGAACTAGAAGCTCTCCTCTTATCTCGGACGCGAGTAGGGTCGAAAATAGTTGTTCTGAACTCAATTCTCGGGTTTTGTCCTACGCAGGGACGAGTATCATCGAGCATAAACTACATGATACCGGGCTTGAGGAGCATTTGTTACGATGTTATACGGACCTGACGAGAATTCAGATAATTGCGTGCATGCTTTGCTATCCCTTCATTTAGGAGGGTTATTTCCCGAGCGCGCCTTGGGTTAGAGTAGATGTATTTCTCTAGATAGAAAACTTGTGTCCAGTTGCTTCCAATGCGCTCGGACGTTGTTACAACGTTCTATGAAACATTGGACTATTGCTTTGAACAGGCCCTCAGGGATATCTTGGGCCAGTCTGTGCAAGGCTCCGTGTATGAGTTACTCGAGCGGAATAGAATCCATAGGAGGGATTTGCAGGTAAATTCACAGGAGAACATCGAGGGTCTGAATTAGTGAGCCGGAATTGGCAATCAGGGCATAAAATCGGCGATTACTTACTCTAAACTGAGGGAATAATTGGCTGAGTGCAGAAACAATCCCAGCCGGTGTTTCAACTCCCAAAAATCCTGCG
>VBBA01000385.1:2521-4362 GCA_005888675.1 Candidatus Bathyarchaeota archaeon
GGTGGGTTCTCAGGTGCAACGAGTACTAAAGGAGTTTCAAACCCGCGCCAGACCGAACCGATAGTCCGCTACGTGCAGAATATGGCGTAGCCTGCAAGGGAAGAAAATAGGCAGCGTGGGGTTTGAAGTGGGGTTTTGTTACATTCTTCCTTGGAAGAGGGCGAACGTGTTGCCGTTGGGGTCTGCGAGTATTGCGAAGTGTCCTTTTCCTGTTTCCTGTTTCGGCATGACGACTGTGGCGCCGAGGCTTGATGCTTGTTTCAGGGATTCGTCTATGGATTTGACGCTGAAGTAGTTGAGGATTCCTTGCTGGGACATGCCTTGCTCGGGCTTGTAGAGTCCGCCCATTGTCTCGTATGGCGACTTGGCGTCTTTGTGGCTGATGAGCCAATAGTCCATGTTTCCGCCTTCCATCTTGGTGAACTTCCAGCCGAAGAGTTGTTCATAGAACCGGGATATCTTTGATGGCTCGTTGGCGGGGATTTCGAAGTGAACAATCGTGTGGTACCTGGGAGGATTTTTGCTAACGGTCTTAGTGGATTCCATCTTAGTATCAGAGTTTCTTGTCCCTTCACCTAGCAGCTCTTAAAACATCCTCTCGAAAAAATGAGTAGGTATCGTCACCGCTGTCACATCTTGAGAAGTACCGAGAAGCTACCTCCTCTTTCTCAGAAAACTGTTTTCTGGCCGGGCTTGCTCTGAGCGATTTTCCCTAGAGCTAGTAGGACCCGCTTCCGAGAAAATATAATTGGCAAGCTAAGCGACATCTCCCTGAGAGGGGAATCTGGGGATAGTTGGCTAAGATAGGGTTCATCGTCAACCCGATCGCGGGAATGGGCGGTGTAGTCGGCCTCAAAGGAACAGACGGGACCATGGTACTGCAAGAGGCGGTAAGGAGAGGCGCAATACCAGTTTCTCCAAAACGAGCAAAAGAGTTCCTGTCGATACTTCCCAAGAATCCGGGGATTAGCCTTGTCGTTGCGGGAGGCCGGATGGGCGCTGACATAGCTAGGGAACTTGGTCTCGAATTCGTTTCGGTCAACAGCGTCGGCGTCGAAACGACAAGAACGGATACTGTCCGTATTGCAAGATCGATCGCCAAACATGGAATAGATGTTCTGGTCTTTGTCGGAGGAGATGGGACCGCAAGGGATGTGCTGGAGGCTGTGGGGGCCAGTGTCACGGTGCTCGGAGTGCCTGCAGGGGTCAAAGTCTACTCGTCAGTTTTTGCCATCAATCCTAGAACGGCCGCAAACATAGTTCTTGAGTTCCTGAATGGAAGTACAGAGACCGTGAAAGGTGAGGTGCTCGATATCGATGAGTCCGAGTTTAGGAAAGGTCATCTTGCGATTAGCTTGAAGGGATACTTGCTCACTCCACAAAGAGGTGGCCTAATGCAGAATCCGAAGGCCCCAAGTGTAGCCAGCGATACTGAAGACATGGAGACAATTGCAGATTATTTTGAGCAGGAATTGATCGATCCCAGCACAGTGTACGTTCTAGGGCCGGGCCTCACAGTCGACAGAATTGCTACTAGACTCGGAGTGACAAAGAAGACACTCCTTGGAGTTGATGTAGTGCGAGGCGACGGGACGATCCTAGGTCTTGACGTTAGTGAGGCTCAGATACTTTCATTGGTCAAAGATTCCAAAGCTCGGATCATTGTATCTCCGATTGGTGGTCAAGGATTTTTCCTGGGCAGGGGTAATCAACAGATTAGTCCAAAAGTCATCCGCAGCGTAGGAGTTGACGACTTGGTTATTGTCGCGACCAAGAATAAGATCGGGATGCTGTGGCCACGGAGACTCTTGGTCGACTCAGGCGATCCTGATCTAGATGAA
>VBBA01000393.1 GCA_005888675.1 Candidatus Bathyarchaeota archaeon
CCTCCAACGAGATACTCTGTTAATTTGGACTAGAGACCGCGCCGAAAGTGTCCTACTGAATGTCGAGTCTCCTGAATTTTTCGGTTCCCAAGAGAAAGAGATGGAATCAGCTTTTTCTATTGAGAGGACAACTCATCAGGTTGTAATCGATGGAAGCAGCCCTCTGGACCGAGAAGTATCGTCCAAGAACATTAGCTGAGATTCGTGACCAGGAAGAGATAGTCTCGCGTCTGAAAGAATTCGTGAAGAGTAGGACGATGCCCCACTCTCTCTTCGCCGGCCCCCCTGGCACAGGAAAGACCACGGCTGCTCTATGCCTTGCACGGGACCTTTTCGGCTCGATACACGGGGACGTCTTCATGGAATTGAACGCCAGCGATGAGAGAGGAATAGATGTAGTCCGGACCACTGTGAAACAGTTCGCAGAATACTCGACCGTATCCTCAGCACCCTTCAAGATCCTCGTTCTTGACGAGGCTGACAACATGACAGGCGACGCCCAACATGCATTGCGGAGAACCATGGAGAAGTACACGGACACATGTCGATTTGTCCTGTGCTGCAACTATTCCGGACGCATAATCGAGCCCATCCAATCCAGATGCGCACTCTTCCGATTCACACCACTCCCCCAAGAGGAAATTATCGGATACTTGGAGCATATCGCCAAAGCCGAGGGCCTGAAAGTTGGCAGTACCACACTCAAGTCTGTAGTCGAGATATCCGAAGGGGATCTGCGCAAAGCGATCAACACGTTGCAAGCCGCCTCATCAGTATCGAAGGGGTTCACTGAAGACACCGTGTACAAGGTCGTCGGCAGAGCAAAACCGTTGGATGTACATGAAATGATGAGCCACGCCCTAAAAGGGGACTTCCTGAAGGCACGAGACGAACTCAGAGGACTATTAGTGAAATACGGGCTTTCGGGCCAAGAGATAGTCCGTCAAATGCACTCTGAGGTCTTCAGACTCACGATCCCCGAGGAGAAGCGGATAAGCATGATCGAAGCGATTGGCGACGCAGACTTTCGGCTCGTTCAAGGCGGGGACGAGGAGGTTCAGTTGAGCGCGCTATTGGCAAAGCTTTCTGCAGGAGAAGCCTAGGGACGGCTACGATAGAAAAGATCAGGCCAAGACCTGCTGATCCCTGGACGGTAAGACACCGTCCCAAATATCTCGCCGACGTGGCTGGTAACAAACAGGCCATCGAGCAGATTGTGAAGTGGCTCGCGTCCTGGAAAACCGGAACTCCTCAGAAGAGGGCGATCCTTCTCTACGGTCCGCCGGGAGTTGGGAAGACGGTGATTAGCGAGGCGCTGGCGAGAGAGCACGGTTGGGACCTCGTTGAGATAAACGCGTCCGACAAGAGAAGTGGAGATATTCTATCCAAGGTGGCAGGACTCGCCTCCACCCAAGGCTCATTATTCGCAAAAGGGCGATTGATACTCCTTGACGAGGTCGACGGCATTAACCTTCGAGAAGACCACGGTGCCGTGGAAGCTCTCAATCGGATGATCAAGGAAACTCACTACCCTGTTGTCCTAACTGCGAATGATCCTTGGGACCAGAAGATCCGGTCCCTTAGAGAGACTTGCCAGCTCATTGAACTCAAAAGAATCGGTCTAAGAGATGGTTTACCATTCATAAAGAAGATTCTGGACAAAGAGAACGTTCGAGCCGACGAGGACGCGATGAGATTGCTACTCGAAAAG
>VBBA01000394.1 GCA_005888675.1 Candidatus Bathyarchaeota archaeon
TCCCAGGAACCTGCCCAGACTCATGGAATCTACTGAGACCCTTGCCTTGCCTGGGTCTCGTGTTCTCCTTGAGACCCTTAGCTCGTTGAGATATACGATGACTAGAGAGACCAGACCATCCACTATGACTCCGCCGACTATGCCAAGCCCGGACTGGAGGCTGAGGGCGAACAGAACCAGAATCAGAATGAACCAGGCGAATTTTGACAGGAATCCCAATTCTACCCTATCCAGAACAAGCCAATGAGAGACCGAGAAATGGACGCGTTTTGGGGTCCGTTTATTCCTTCTTGAGTTCGCACTCTTGAATCAGCGTAACCTGCTTGCGAGCATCCTCTACATGCATCTGGTTTACATTACGCCCTGAGAAGACAGCCCTCTCGTAGATGGAAGATATTCTGCCGACGAATGGTTTCTCGGGTCTAGTCTCACACTTCGTGGAAAATTCCCTATGGGTCTCAAAGGGCATCTTCAGAACTCCTCTGCCAAGCATCAATCCCACCGCCCTTCTGAAACTTAGGATAATTGCATGCCGCGGATTCTCAGGGTCCAAATTGGCCGAAGGGCTTAGGCCGCCATCGAGTTCCAGGCCTCCCAATGTCCTCTTCTTCCACAAACGGACGACTGACTTTTTGCGGAATACGATGACAGCGATGAATCCTGATAATATCGCGACTATGGGGATCAGCACCAGTCCATTTGGACTTCCGATCCCTGAGAAGATGTTTGGCAGGCCTCCCAGAGCATGGGGAGCAACCCCGAATGCGCCAGCTGTCCCAGAGACAGGGGGTAGAGAACCAATACTAGGTGCAGTCAAGGGAGGAGCCGGCGGGAGACTTTGGAATGGACCAGTGTAGTTCGATGATGAAGAATTCAAAAATTGGAGGATCTGGCTGGCGTCAGATCCGAACAGCAGAGACAGAGTCGGATCATCGTGTGCGCTCATTGTCGACAGGGCGGCTAGCTGGTTTGCTGCAGAGGCCGGGGTGGTGCCATCAAGGCCCTGCGGGGTGCCTGTCGGGTCCGTGGAGTAGGGCTGGATCATGTTAGACACGCTTGACCAATCGACTGAGCATCCCGCGGCCGTGCAGGAGGCGGATTGGAGAACGTCCTTTAGCCCAGTGGGAAGTTGGGAAACAGCGGGTGAGTTTGGATTTCCCAACTGCGTCTTGAGCGTATCAATTGTTGATTGTGCGCCGGTATAGTTGTGATTCTGCAGATCGTGAACGAGTTTGTTCACGTCAGTATTGTTGACCCCTTGATTCAATTCTTGGAGTCCTTTTACGAGGTTCTGCTCATTCGGATTCGGGTTTGTCTGGGATGATGGAGGAGGTGTTGAAACTGATGGCGGGGGGGTTGGATTGCCGGAGAAATCGCCGGAGTTGGAATCGTCGGCGGCATGCCCTATCTGGATGAATCCCAGAAGCGCGATGAAGACCAATACCCAAACGACTCCCCTGAGTGGCAAGGAACGTGAGTTTGGTCTGTTTGGATGCAAGCGAACCGAGCAAAAGGAAAATTCTGTCAAAAGCTAATTTAACATTATCGGAACAATAAATACGGGTCAGAATCGAAAAGGGAGCGTTCAATCCGAGTCGCAGCGCTCTCTCAGACAGGCTCGAAATGGTTTCTGCTGTTCGGATGGAAAATGGACCGCGCCCTAGCTTCTGCAAGGAATGGTTAGCTGGATATCAACGGTGCAGCCATAATAGGAACAAGAGATTCGCGCTTATCCAAACTCTCGGGGCCTGACCTAACCTAATGTTCTTCTACCGTAGCAAAGCGGAAGAAAGTCAGGAATGGATGGGAGCCGTCAGCGAAACGAGTAGCGTAGAACTTAGGCTCAAAGTCTTTCATCTCTCGAAGAGTTACGGGTATATTCCTGCCCTCTCCGACGTGACTCTTGATGTAGGGGCCGGTGAGGTTAGAGGCCTGTTAGGTCCCAACGGGTCCGGAAAATCGACCCTGATGAAAATCGCTGTCGGCCTTCTCCGACCAACTTCCGGAAGCGTTCGAGTTCTAGGAGTAGACGTGGAACAGGACCCTATGACGGTCAAGAAAATAGTGGGTTATGTTCCAGAGTCCCCTAGGCTGTACGAGTTTTTGACGGCTACTGAATACCTTGATTTTATTGGAGATGTTAGGGGGCTTGGGCTTGATGAAAAGAAGAGTCGAATCAAACGATTTATCGATTCACTAGATTTAGAGGGTAAAGAGGGTTATTTGATCAGTAGCTATTCTCAGGGGATGAAACAAAAAGTTGCGATCATGGGGGCCCTACTTCACAAGCCGCGGTTTCTCGTTTTAGACGAACCTTTGAATGGACTAGATCCAAAATCGGCCAGGGTGGTGAAGGAATTATTGCACGAACTTGCACGTGAAGGAGTTTCGACTATATTCAGCACTCACGTGTTAGAGATCGCGCAAGCCATCTGCAACAGGGTCACCATTCTTCAAAACGGCCAGATCATAGCTGAGGGCACTCCGGATGAACTTAGGCAAAAGGCTGGACTACCTGGTTCTGGATTGGAAGATGTCTTCATGAAGCTCACCGGAACGAGTGGTGTGGAAGAGATCGTCAGAGCGCTAGTTCGATGAGACCTCGAGTACTTTGGAAGTTTGCAACCGTCCTGATGATCTCGCGACTAAGAAGTATTCGCCAATCCGTCGTCACCAACGCCCTGTCTGGTCGACCCGTTCTCGTCCTGCTAATCGGCTTGGCCATTTTCATCGCTGGAGCTTTGGCGGGTCTTGCGGCGTCAGTGTTGTTCGTCTCGGCGTCAAGATCATTTGTCAGCATTCAAGAGGTGGCTCTCTCGGTAGCGGCTGCCATTCCCTTCTTTCTAGTCTCATTCTACTTCTTGACTGGTCTACTTTGGGAGGTGAACGCTTCCTCAGAGGCAGAGAGCACAGATGCCGTGAACTGGCTGCCCATCTCGGCGGGCGAGTATGTAGCCGCTTCGTCTTTGTCGACGGCTTACACCTACTCGCCGTTTCTCTTTGGTGCCTTAGGCTTCGCTCTGCCGATTCTCTTTTACGCTTCTGGACCGTTGGCATTTCTTGCCTTACTACTTGCGGCCGTTGTCTCTTGTGGGATCGGTGCGGTGAGCGTTGAAATCCTTCGCTCTGCATTAAACCGGGCATCGTCCTCATTCAATCGTCTCGGTGGGAAGACCACCGTAGTGCTCAGGTTGGTCGCAGTGAGCCTGGTCATAATCCTGACCCAGGCTTTGTTTAGTGGTTTCCTGCTTTTCAGAATCCTCTCATTAGCTGGATCAGGGAGCAATCTCATACCGATACTCTGGTTGAGTCTGAGCGTCACATCGCTACTGTCAGGTGACATCTTAGGATTCTTGCTCTATCTGACACTTGGAGTCGGATTCCTGGCCCTACTAGGTTTCATTGCCCTCTTTCTGAGGGGAAGATACTGGGTGCTCGCGCCAAGTTCTCTTCAACTCTCGAGTTACGGCAGCATAACCGTCCCAGGAAAACTTGGAATCTTTAGAATGAAACCAATCTCTGCAGCATTGCTAAGGTACGAGTTTAGATCGGCAACTCGCCGACGCGAAACAACGAGGTTGATTGTGCTGCCCGTCCTGATTCCATTGATAATGATCCTGCCGCTGTTGTTTGCAACAGCATCGCCCTTTCCCTCTTCAACTAGAACTTCGGGTCCGCCTCCGACGGCTATTCTAGGGTTCTCATTCTTCGCCACCTTGATCCTGTTTGGGATAGGCTTGGGAACGGTAGTTCTCGGAATGAGCTCG
>VBBA01000325.1 GCA_005888675.1 Candidatus Bathyarchaeota archaeon
ATCGACGTGCTCTGCAGTCTTATTCTCCTCATGATCGGCTCCCGTCACTGATTCATTGTCATGATGCTCCCCGGTATCGTTAACCTCATGATTCGTCCCAGCCCTGACATCGTCATTATCATTATCGGAAGCGTGGGTAGTCGTGGAAGCAACGGGCTTGGACATTGCCTTCTGTGCGCCCTGGACTAGCATTGGTGAAGCGGCAACAAGCAGTAGAACTAAAGCCAAGATTATTCTCTGATGTTTCATCGTCTGATTCTAACCCGCTCTATATGCGTGTCCGAGATAAGAAACAACGGTTTTGCTGTATCACTGACCCCTCCTGAAGAGTGTTGATCAGGTCGCCCTCGTAATCCTTGTATATCCAAATCCACCGGAGGAAATCTTCATTCTGGCAACGTGCGAACAGCGCTCAAAGCTTCAGCGATCTCTATCATTGAACAGAGACCTTGAGCGTATACAACGGTGGCAAAGAAGTAACCCCGAGATCCCACCCACAAATGGCAAAGTCTCCAGCCGATGGCGTGGACGTCTTGACATAAAGAGGCATCAAAGGAGCCCCATTGTAGCTGAGAGTTACCATGAAGCACGTGTTACTAGGCGGCAAGGGACTTGACCTCGCAAGCACCTTCACCGAATAAACTAAGTCGCCAGAAGTGATAGCTGTGTTCGCGGTCCCGCCGCCGGCGGAAATCAGAATGTTATCTCCACAAGCCGCCGCAGTCCCAGCGGCCGTCACGTTTGACCCCGCCGGAGTATTACCGTAGTCCCGGACTTCCAAGCCACCTTGTGAAGTGTTCCTATACTGCCCGACCTCTGCCTGATAGTTGGAATTCGTCACAATCGACGGAGCCGCACTAACAGATATCACCAAAGCCGCAAGCAGTAGGAGACTCACAAGCTGTTTCATGGGCTTGTAAGTTCAAGTATGCCAGTCAGTCACAGGTTTGACAACTTTGTAACCAGTGCTCACCAGACTGGGTGACCAATTGCGGTGAGCGGAGCTAATTGGAAGCTCGACAGCACAAAACCCCAAGGGGGCTTGCACCTTTCATAATTTATGGAAAAAAAAAGATAGGACAGGAGGAAAGAAGATTAACTGACAGTGACGTAGGCAGTCACTGGACCAGTGATCGACTGAGTCCCCAGATCAATGTACAGTCTCACCGTTCCTGTGCTAGAAGCTGTCGGCTCGTTGATGGTGCCTGTGAAGGTTTGTAGGGAATTCCCGACTGCACTGCCACCACTCCGGAACGTTACAGTTACAGTGTGACCGATGTTGCCGGCGCTGAACAGTGTCGTTGAAAAGGTCAGATTCACTGCCCAGTTCCCCGCTACTGTTGCTGTTCGGTAGTCGGTGTTCCCACTTGCCGGGACTTGCATCGTTGTTGCGTTATTGCCGAGAGTATTTGCTAGGACAACAAGTCCATTGTCAGTAACTGTGAAGGCGCCTGTGTTGCTGTGATAATTGCCCTGCTCGCCCTGAAAGTTCACTTGGCTCACTGTCATACTTGCGGCTATGACGCCCGCGACCATTCCGGCAAGGGCGACGACCACTAGTGCTAGAGCTGGCACTTTCTTGCTTGGTAGTCGTAGAAGCTTCGTTTTGAGGCTTTCCATTTTTCTGCAATCCTCTATTCCCTCGTTGCGATGAGAAGAGATCGATAAGCCACATGTTACTCGCGTGGACTGGCCACAGTAATCCCGAGTTGACAAGATATTATTCTATAGAGAACAAGGGAGCTATTCATCATCGTAAGCGCGCCTCTTCCTGTAGCCGGATTTCCTATCCCCATGCAATTTCTCTCGCAGCCCTTTCATACGAGTTTCCGCTAATTTTGCGATTGTCTTCATCCGTTCCAGCTTCTCCCATTGCGGAGTAGCAGTGTCGGCAACGGGTTCATCCCCGATCCACCACTTCCGCAAAACGCCACCCTGTGACTCTTCAACGATCAACACCAGCTCCTGTCCAACGTGTCGCAACAAGGCCGTCTCGATCTCCCGGATAGAGCCGAAGTCGCCAGTGCTGAACTCCAGCAAGTCCCTGTAGACTCCGCTCAATAACTCGCGATATTCAATTGGAGAACCGTGATTCACAATCACTTTCGCAGCAGACCTAACCATTGCAATCTCCCTCCTGTTGATCTGCCTGGAATGAGACCAGACCTGAGGCTTCAAGTCGACCATTGAGGATTGAACCTGAATAGGCGGCGCCTCCTCGACAATCGCCTCCGCAACATTGACCTCCAACCCCCCAATCAGTGGCTCATGGTCTGAGACATTATCAGACCGTTCGACGAAGCCAACGACTGTTTCCGGCTCCCGTCTCACCGGCTTAATCGATTCAATAGGTTTCTTGAGTCGAAGCTCAATCTCGTCTTGTCCCTGCTCATGTACAACAGTGGTCGTCTCCAGATTGAAACCCACGGACTTGATCAAGC
>VBBA01000326.1 GCA_005888675.1 Candidatus Bathyarchaeota archaeon
CGGGCCGGCATCTTGGCGGAAAGTATCTTGCGACCACTCTCGGTCAAGGAGATTTCTCCATCCTTCACCGTTACTAGTTCCAGCAATTCCGCCGTCGCGATCGGCGGAAGGAGATCGTCAATGTCCAGATGGAGATCGATGTTGAGCTTGGCAACGCTCGTCTTCCCTGTGTATGCGCGCAGAACGTCAAGAAGGCCGAATACTTGTGATACGCCTGAGGAAGGATAGGCGGGCATAGGACGTCCAAATGCCGGTCTAATCGAGAGTTAAATCACTTCCCAAGGCCTGATTACTAAACTATCAAATGGCTGAATCCCCAACACTAAATAGCGAACCGGAGGAAAAGCCACTTTCGGGTTTTCGTTGGCAAAAGAAGATCATCCAGGGCTGATCGATGATGAGGCAGGAGAGTATCGAAAAGTTCTAGAGAAGGAGGTTTCAAGTCACAAGTTGTTCTCCAAACTCACTTTCTTGACGGGACTAGGGTTAATCGTTCTCGGCTTCGCAATAGGTGCGTACGTTATGTCAATTGCTACACTGGGTTACCTGCTTGTACTCGTAGGAACTATCCGTTTTCTGAATAGTTTCTACGACTTGCAGAGAAAGGATAAACTTCAGGTCGAACTCGATCGGCTGAAGCACCAATTCAAAAGATGACAACCAAGTTCATTGACCGGGTACTCGGTATAACTCGGTGGTCAATTAACGAAACATTAAGTTGTCCAGCATTAGGAGCATCTTTTCGATATGTACTGCGCAAGGTGTGGTACACAACTTCCGGACGATGCAGTATTCTGTGTCAAGTGTGGAACACAGACAGGCCAATCGTCACAATCTATGTCAACCCTGACAACGGTAGAGTCTACTAATGCGGGTCAAGTCTTAGGGTCCGCCAATGCAACATCGTTGAAATGTCCCACGTGTGGAGCATCGATAGCTTCCAAGTTCGGAGAAATGATCATCACCTGTGAATACTGCGGTGCAAGCATCACGCTTGGTAGCTTGGGCTGGTCGAATATCAAGAAGCAGACTATGCTAGCTCTCAAGGTTCGGACCGCGGACGATTCCACTCAACTCGTTAGATCGATGATGGATAGGGGTCTCCTCCATCGACACTTGCAAGAAAGCTCCACTCTGGAAGAAATGAACCTCTCCATTGTTCCCTATTGGCTTGTCGGCGTCTCGGCGAGGACCTCGATAACAGCGACGGACATGGTTATGGAAGGCGCACAAGTCGCAACTACGGCAGCATTGCTTGGAGTGATGGCCGGCGGATTAGGAGGCGGTAATCGTCGAAGCGGGTTCGGTGGTGGAGGTGCTCCATTGCTGGAAGGGGCCTTGTTAGGCTCGATGATGAATCGTGGAATGGGCGGTGGTAGCGGGCCCAGAAAAGCGATTCAAATGAATCAAAACTACAATTATCCCGTTGTGGCCTTGAAGGGTTTGACTGAGTATCAGCCTCACGACTATCAGTTTGCTCTCGAAGAGAGGAGTGTCTTTGACATTTCGAAATATCCAAAAGGTATCAAGATTCTGAATGGTGACATCAGTGAAGATGCCGCAAAGAATCAGGCTAAGACGCTTGTTGACGAGCTGCAATCTCAAAAGGCTCACGCGCAATATCACATGATTCAGCAGATTTCCTCGGAGGAGGATCTGTCTGATACCGAGCTATTGCATGTTCCAATCTGGTTCGCTCGCTATGACCATAAGGGGAACGAAATCGTGCTGATATTAGACGGCAATTCCGGGAACGTTATCAACAGCACGGGGCTTTGAGCGCGATTGATGATAGATCCATTTTCGCGTCCAGGCTGAACTAAGAGTTTAGAGAGTCCTTTCCTGGCTGTCTGATACATGAATCTCCGGTATTCTGACACTAGCCAAGAAGAGGATGCCTCCAACCAAGAGGAGGAGGATGCCTGACACAAAGTAGACGTCCGTGGAAAGCGTTGGACCATTGTAGGCTACTCTCGAGCTGACAACGTACATTGACTCTGCTATTACTCCGAGCAGCAATAACGTGATCCCGATAAGAAACAGTGTCTTCCTCATAACTCGTCAATATAGAAAGCGAAAAGCAACGACTTAAGTCCTGTTTAACTCAGGGGCACTCCCGCTCGGACTCTAGGAGATAACAATAAACCCGGAAACGAGTCGAGACTATGCTTGCAACCTATTTTCTTGGGATCGAATCATTGTCGGTCTAGACGGCTTAACGCGGGTATACTCACAACAGTGAGCAAAAGGTACAAGCAATTCTTGGGTCGCCCTCGGATCCTCGAATCCCTATGCCAATTGTTGTATCCATCCCTGATGACTGGTTCAGCCACGACTTTTCAGGTGCACTGTTCTGTCCGGAGTGCAAGGGGCCGACAATATGGGAAGAAATATCTGTTCAGGCTCCTACTGACAAAGACATTCTCATGTTCAGAT
>VBBA01000327.1 GCA_005888675.1 Candidatus Bathyarchaeota archaeon
CGTCCACTATTCTTGTGGGTATAGGTGACAGTGCGCTAGATGGTTGGACTGATCAACCGGCAATAGTTTGGGCTCTACCTTTTTACAGATATCCATCACGTATGGACATCGAGGGTTGAACCTGCAACCGGATGGCGGGTCCAATAGGTCCGGTGGCTGTCCCGGTATCGAGACCAGC
Source organism: Candidatus Bathyarchaeota archaeon (assembly GCA_005888675.1). Lineage (GTDB taxonomy): Archaea > Thermoproteota > Bathyarchaeia > 40CM-2-53-6 > 40CM-2-53-6 > BA-13. Next base: position 179 of record VBBA01000327.1, read on the forward strand.
TTCTTCCGTTCGCCCTTGATGCTTGGAAAGGCGCCGAGCAATCCTTGAGTGTAAGGATGCAGTGGCTTGGCGAAGATTGATTTTGTGTCGCCGCACTCGATCACTTGGCCCGCGTACATTATCGCGAGTTTGTCGCAGGTCTCGGCTACGATCGAGAGGTCGTGGCTGATGAAGACCATTGAAAGATTTAATTTGTCTTTTAATTCACGGAGTAATTTGAGAATCTGGGCCTGGACTACAACGTCCAATGCTGTGCCAGGCTCATCCGCGACTAGGACTTCCGGATTGGCTGCTAGGGCCATTGCGATCAATGCGCGTTGTCGCATTCCACCGCTGAACTCGTGGGGATAATTGTCTGCGCGGCCGCTGTCGATCCCGACCATTTCCAATAATGACTCGACTCGTTCTCTCGCAGCGGTACGGCTTACGTGGGGTTCATGGATCTTGATCGCTTCCGTGATCTGATCGCTGATCTTGAATACCGGGTTCAATGCGTTCATCGCGCCCTGAAAGACTATCGCTATTCCTTTCCAACGGATCTTTCGGATCTGGGAATCACTCATTTTCACCAAGTCGTTTCCGTTGAAGAGAATCCTTCCTTTCCGTATTCGGCCGGCGGAGGGTAGTAGTTTTAGGAGTGATAGTGCGACGGTGGTTTTTCCGCAGCCGGACTCTCCTACGAGTCCCATGGCTTCGCCTTTTTCAACCTGGAAGTTTACATCTTCGCAGGCTTTGACCCAGCCGCGGAGGGTTTTGTAGTTGGTTGTTAAGTGTTCGACTTGGAGAACGGGCAAGAGCTGTTGGAATACCTACTGGTGCCTCTCTGGGATGAAAGGGACGGGGGCCTGAGGGTAGTATAAGTTTTGGGTAGAGAAACCCCATTTTTTGACATGAATTTAACTTGTGTCGAGATTAGCTCTGGAAAAATCAGTGTCTTAATTGCATAGGATTAGTCGATTTTAGTTGATGGAGAGTGTGTAGGACATTTTACTCTTGATTTAACATTCTTTCTGGGGTTGCGGGATTACTGTACTTTGTTTTTCTCGTTGATCCGAGTTGGCTAAACTGTTCCCTCAGGTATCCGAGGATTATCAGGGATATAGCTGGAAGTACTTGTCCCGGTAACTCTTATATGGAATGACGGTCGAGGAGCCCGTTTAACCGATAAGTTCCTTGAAACAGTGTCAATAGTATGAATCGTAGTAAGAACCTAGTAGCTTTAGCCCTCCTCCTGTGTCTGACAACCCTGTTCGCCGCGGTTTCTGCGGGACCAACCTCAATTCTTCCAACTACAACCGGTCTAAACTCACGTGTTACAGCTACCGGAGGATCTGCACCGAGTCCCTCCCAACTTCTTGCCACGATTTCTCCGCTTGCTGGAGGCCTAGCCTCCCAATCCACGGTCCAATTGGACGGCCAGAGCACATGCACACTTGCAACGCCAGCCAACGGTTGCGGTAAGACTACACTTTCCGCCGCAGCCGTTTCGACCGCTGCAACATTCAGAGCAGGGGCGGTTATCACCGGAGCTGGAAACCCAACAGCTGCTACTGTACTGGTTTTCAATGCGAACTTCAAATTCTGTTTCTTTGTCGGCGCGCCTCAAGCTTGCAGTGCAGCGACTTTGTGGGGAGCAGGCGCAGTTGTAATCTTTGATGCGAATAACAATAATGTCTACGATACTGGTGACATTGTAGTTGCCGGTGCTGCTCCGCCGACCGGCACAGCAGGCTTCAAGCCTGACGGTAGAATCAAGTTCATCGATACTACTCCAGCCAACGGTCTGTACGACTTTGGCGAAACAGTCGTCGCGGACACGAGTGGTGCAGCTGGAACTAATGGCTCCTATGTTTCCATCGCAGCAGACCCATACATTGGACCGTCTGTTTTCGGATGGCAGTTCGGAATAAACTACGACCCTACAATCTTCCTACCCCAAATGGACCCATGCTCAGTTGGAAGTCCTGTCTGCGGGCCTGCTGCAGGAGCTAGTACCTATCCTGATGGTCAAGGCACTGACGTGGTTCTAGGACACCAAGCAGCAGCCACGATTTGCCCAGTTTACCAGCGCGTGAGCACTAACACTGGTTGTAACTGGGATTCCGCTGGTACTCAAGGCAGCATCGCACTCTCTCTGACCCCCGGAAAGATAATTGTCGGATTCACGTATCTTGCCCCTAGGAATGGGACTTTCATCAACGGGCTCGATCTCTTGGGCACCGTTGCCTTCGAACTAATCAAGTCCGGGACCGGAACCATATCGTTCTCGGCGGTCGACACAAAGTTTGTCGATATTAACGCTAATGTTGTTCCTTATCCGATCGGTGTCCAATCTTCTGTTTCAGTAACAGTTTCGAACGCTCCGCCTGTAGCTGCTTTTACTGCGACTCTTGTCAATCCTCCTGACCCGACTCTTTGTCCTACTCTAGTTGCTG
>VBBA01000328.1 GCA_005888675.1 Candidatus Bathyarchaeota archaeon
ACTGAGCACAGGAGGGGGGGTATCAGTCTAGAAAGAAAAAATTTGAGCGTGGAAGAAACCATTCCCACCCCGGACGCATCCTGCTTCCTCGAGTCCTACGTAGTGAAACTATTCATCGCACCCGCTGTTCATGATTTCTGATCCCCCTGAATCCGCCTTGGAAACGCCTTAGAAACGGCTAGCCCCTCAGGAAGCTGTCAATATTCACTGAACACCATATTAGAAATCCCAGTGATGCCTTCATCCAACTTGTCAAAAACAAGCCTAGAAACCAATCCCACTCTTGAAAAAAGGGACGAAGATCAACAACAGTCCCAAGACACAAAACACAGAGTCCCGCGGCCACGAGGAATATTCGCTAGAAAAAAATTTTCACAGGCATTTTCAGAAATAGCCTGTAAATTTATTGTGGCCCCCACCCCTCATTATTTCTTCTCCAGCCACAGGACCGGGCTACGTCACCGTTTGATTCGAGCCCCAGAAGCCACATCCCGCCTCACAGTCACACCAGGCCCAATCCAGTCCCCAGATCCAATCTTAACACCCCGCAACAAAGACACGTTGATCCCAGTCCTAACATTATCCCCAATAATAGCTCCTAGCTTCCTACGACCAGTATCAACCCGTCTACCCTTCACCATCGACACAATCGATGCATCATCAAACCTGAGATTAGCAGTAATCGTCCCCGCACCCAACGAGCATCCAGCACCAACAATACTATCCCCAACATACGACAAATGAGGCACCTTCGCCCTGTCCATCAAAATACTATTCTTCACATCACAATAAGCCCCAACCTTCGCCCCTTCCCCCACCACAGTGTAGGGTCGAAGATACGCGTTCGGACCCACAACCGCATTCTCTCCAATGAACACTGGACCCTCCAAATAACAACCAGAACGGATCACACCTCCCCTCGACAAATGAAGCATCCCATGAACGTGCACCCCCGGCTCCACCATCCCATCCCTAGCAGACTCCATCAAATCAAACGCCAACCGATTCGCCCCTAACAAGTCCCAAGGATAACTAATACCCAGCCACTCCTGATCATTCAAAAGCACCATCCTAAACCTTCTATCCTGATCAATCAAGAACTGTATCGAATCCGTCAACTCAAACTCTCCCCGACTCGAAAGCTTCGTCTTCACTATCGCGGGAAAGATCGACTGATCCATCAAGTACAATCCAGCAATCACCTCACCCGGCCCCTTCTTAGCCGACTTCTCCCGAATCCCTCCAACCACCCCATCCTTCACAGTCAATCGTCCAAACTGGGACGCGTCCAACACCCTCGCAGCCCCAATCAAAAGATCCGACGATGATCTCCTCGACATCTCAACAAGCCTTGAGACAGCCCTAGGACCATAGTAATTGTCACCATAAACAACAAGAAACCTATCCTCACCATCCAAAACATCCTTCGCCGCCTCGACAGCATTCGCCGTACCCTTCGGACTAGGCTGATCAACATAGGAAATATCGGCGCCAAGGCTCAATCCGTCCCCGAGAGCCTCCTTTACCATCGACGCCTGATAATTGACCATGATAATAATCTCTCTAACACCCGCCTTGACCAATGACTCAATAGTCTGAGAGAGCAGCGGCCTCCCACCCACCGGCAGAAGAGGTTTCGGCCTATTCTCCGTCAGAGGCCAGAGACGCACTCCCTTACCAGCCGCAAGAACGAGCGCCTTCAACTCATCTAGCCACTCCGCGACAACCGCTGGGTCAAGTGAATAGTCTCCCTCATAATACGATCCATCTCCGACCACGTCTTAGACTCAACAGTCACACGGATCTTCGGCTCCGTCCCACTCTTCCGCACCAAAACCCAAGACTCCCCAGACGCCGCCCTCAAACCATACTCACTAGAAAACCTCGACCTCCCACCAACAATCCCCGCAAGCTCACCCTCAAACATCGACGCCCCCTCACTATCCAGATCCACACTAA
>VBBA01000329.1 GCA_005888675.1 Candidatus Bathyarchaeota archaeon
TCCTAAGAATGTAACCGTCGCCATGCAGAGACCGGTAACGCTTGGGATATCGCATGATTTCCTCTAGGGAAGAAATTGTCCAGAAAGAGAGGATTGTGTATGGGCGTTCAGACATCTGGTTTAGGAAATCGTATCCTCGAAGCCAACCCTAGATGGTTGAGTTTAACCTTAGTCGAGTCCGCGGGTGCAACAGCGACCACGGGTGCGCTAGTACTTTTCGGGTTAGTTACTCCGGACATAACTCCTGTTACGATGATCCTTCATCTGGTGTGGGCGATCACTATCTCTTCTTGGGTTCTGAGCCTTCGAATTAGAATGCCTCCAGAGAAGCGTGCCATTCTTGGGCTAGGAGTCGCATTGGCGTTCGGTTCTGCATGGGGATTAGTCCAACAATGGCTTGGTTACGTGTCTACTGGACTCTTGAACGATCCGTTCATGGTCGTGGCCGCAATGGTGATGGATGGACTCGGCGGAGGAATAACATACGTACTCTACCAGTTCAATATTCTAGAACACAAATAGGTCCCCAAATTGCCTTCTCTTTTTAATGTGTGCCGATAGTCCCTTTCTTCTGCGCACTTGATTCGACTATTTTGAAGAAAGCCAGGTCTTTGGCTTCGACTGGGTCCAAAGTGGCTTGTTACACTACCACAAGGTCAGAATTTTCAGAGAGAACCTTGTGTGGTCTTGTATTTAGAGGCGCAGAGCCGGAGATGGATTGGAATATTGGTTAACTTGGTCCAGTCCTATTGTGGCCGGCTATGTTAAGGGGTGCGAACGCGAGCCTGTACTTGGACGGTTGCTCCGATCGGGACGCCTTCTTTCGGGTCCTGAGTTATCCTCTGGAATCCCCTGATGACTTCTTTGGTTAATGGTCCTGGGTGTCCGTCGCCGATTTGTATTCCGTTCATCTTTACAACAGGCACGATCTCAGCCATTGTTCCAGTTAGGAATATTTCGTCTGCGATCATTAGTTCGAAGGGTGTGATGTCCCTTTCTCTGAGTTCGTAGCCGAGCTCGTCGGTCAATCTCATTACTCGTGCCCTGGTTACGCCTGGGAGTACTCCGGATGCGCTGGATGGAGTGTTGAACCGGTTGTCTTTGATCATGAAGAGGTTGGATCCATGGAATTCGCTGACCATTCCTCGACCGTCGAGCATAAGGGCCTCGTCTGCGTTGGCGTCGATCGCTTGGAACTTGGCCATTACGCTTTGGATGTAGTTGAGACTCTTGAGTTCGTGGCTTGTCCCGTCTACTCGGTCGCGTCTGTAGCCTGAGATGATCGCGGTTATCCCTTTCTCACGGGCCTCTTTTCCATGGGCCGGTGCAACTGGTTCGGCCATTATTACGACGGAGGGTTTGGGGCAGCTTCGTGGATCGAGACCCAGGTTGCCTCGTCCTCTCGAGACGATGACGCGTATGTAGGCGTCTGTCAGATTATTTCTTCGAACCGTGTCGACCACTGCGTTGGTCATCTGTTCCTTCGTCAAATCCAGGTTGATTCTGGTGACTTTGATGCCTTCGTAGAGGCGTCTGATGTGTTCTTTCAGGCGGAATACTGTGCCGTTATAGGCTCTGATTCCTTCGAATACTCCGTCGCCGTAAAGAAAGCCGTGATCGTATACTGAGACTGTCGCTTCGGATTTGGGGTGGTATTCACCGTCGATGAAGACGAGCGGCTCCTTCCCCGCCATAAACGTCCAAGAGATTGGATTGTGGTTTCGCTGTATAAAAGGTAAGGCTCCTGAGACTCATTGTCGCTAGTCACAGTTCGAGGGGGCAGGTGTCCACAAGCTACAAAGAGGGGTGTACTGGTTGGTTTTGGGATTGTTGTGGGCCGGTAGTTCAGCCCGGTTTCAGGTCCTAGTCCAGTCCGAGCAGTGTACTGGTCGGAATGCTCTAGGATTGCTACGGATAGAACGTCCGCCTTACACGCGGAAACCCTCACGTTTCGAGAATGTGCGTGGGGGCCGCATGGTCGCCGGTTCAAATCCGGCCCGGCCCACCTAGATCCTTCATAACGGGATCATGAGAGCCCTTGTGGTCGTATCGGGTTTCCTTTGTTATGATTCTATTCGGATTCGGGGCTTTGACCGGCTTGCTCCATGAGGGAGCATTGGCAGGATTCGTTTTTCTTGATCTCTCCTGATGGCTTGCTGTTGCTATCGTGACCTGACCGGGGATGTTTCCCTCTTCATTCCCGTGGCGGTTCGGCATTCTTCGAGTGTTTCAACTGCTCGGCGCAGATGTGGGATCACTATCGACCCTCCAACGA
>VBBA01000139.1 GCA_005888675.1 Candidatus Bathyarchaeota archaeon
AGGAGACTCTCCCGAAACTATCCTCGCTGAAGTGAAAACGATAATCAAAGGCCAAAATGCTAAGACGTGGGACACTCGTTGTGGGAAAGGAGCAGATTGGGGCTTCTCAAGGTCGACGACCGGTATCGAGTGGTTCTCGACAAGGAGGTCAGGGAAAAATTGAAGATAGAACCAGGCGACGAGTTACTGGCCATCCCCAGTACGGACGGCATTCTATTGACCAGCTTGAAGGGAATGAAGTATGAATCCTCGCTCCCAGGCTTCAATTACAGANNTCTTCGGTAAGACGAAGAAGAGGAAACAGGGCAAGTAAGCTAGAAAAAGATCCTGCCCATTCTCAACACGATCGTCCTCCTCGGCGCCTCAGCCTGGACAGTTTAGAGGATCTGGAGAGACGTGCGACTAGGAATGAGCTCCGCACTTTGGACAAACTACCATATCGAGTGGTCGTCTAACGCCGCACGCCATGCATAGCCTAGCCGTCTGATTGTACAAGGGATCTCTCAGCCATGTCTTCTTCTCCAAACCAAGATTTGCAATTGATATCCTGGGCTTGATAATGTAACCTGTGAGTACTACTGGATGATACTCCGGTACCTCGGGCCTAGAAGTGTACACTGCCAAAGCTAAGGCCCATAGGCGGTCATCATGCGTCCCGGATGGGTGCGAGAACCGGTAATGCCCGGTCTTCATCACTTCATACCGTTCAATGTTCATCTCATTGATCAACTCCCGGTCAAAGGGTAAGTGCAAGCGTTTTTTCTCCATAACCTGTTTCAGGCATGTCATGATCTCCTGTTTCCGGGTTAGTGAAAGATTAACTCCCTCGGCATTCTTCAATCCAGACTTTTGCGCGTCCTCAACAAACACTTCACCGACACCGGTCTGATCGATAAGTATCCGGTGAACCTTGTTCAGTGACTTGTTCAGAAGGTTGAGATAACCAAGGACCTCTGAATACGGGGTACCAAGTGGAAACACTCTCTTATGGACAACGTGCAGTCCATAGTCCGCGTCCTTCCTCACGACAATTATGACGGACGGGTCATGCTTCTGTCCCAAGTCGACGCCGACGTAGAAGTTACCTTCCTTCAAGCAATTCTCCTTCCGTGAAATACTCCAATTTTTCATCTACACACTTACTGATCAAACCAACCGACAAGAAAGCGTCCTCTGTCTCGCTAAATTCTGCGTCCATCTCCCGCTGCCATCGCGGTTGATCATTCTTCATCTGCTCCCGTATCGCCTCCAACGCCTCTCTCTTCAGGGGACCATTTGGCTCCACGGCGTCTCTCCAGCCGACATGGTGTCGTGAAAATTTCCCGAACGTCTCGTTGTCAGTGCACATTAGATAGAACAGCGTGTCCCGTGGTCCCGGAGTGCTAGCGCTGATGAATCGTCCATTCGTCGTCAAAAGCGAGTAGACACATGCATCATACAGTTCCTTGTCATTCTGAATCCAGCCAGACTCATCACAGTTGCTAACCAAGACACCGTCTGCGAAGAAGTTGTGATTGTCTTCCACTTCTAAGTCGTAGACGAAAACATCGGCTTCAGGTCCGAGTGAGGGTAGCGCCTTCTGTCCAGAATCCTGCGACACGAGTAGCTGCAGACCTTGTGGTGGCCACTCCGCGGTGTAAATGCTCTCCCGCAACAGATACACGGGACCTGTGATAGCGTGCGTTGCATTCGCTTCAGAGTTCGTAGGAATCTCCGTCGCGGATTGTACAAGAGCCGGTAAGTATGTAGAAGGCGCTTCCGCCATTCCACGTGGCATTTCTTGCTGCACGTCTTCTTCCATGGATGCTTTGTAACAAACGATTGGTGGCAGACGACGCAGTCCTCTACCCTGGGCGGTTGCGGGATCCGTGGGTGTCGCGTGAACCGTTTCTGGGGCACGACCAACTTGTAGGACATGCTGGGGATTACGTGCGGTCGGATCAGCTCGAAGAGCTTTTCCGTATCTGAGACGGGAAATCGAAGAAAGTATCGGTTTACTCGTTTGTCTAGTTGAGTCCTTGCTTCTAGTCCCCATGTGGTTCGTAACCAGATCTTCAGAATCTGGCATCCGCTGAGGCTGAATGAGTGAGTGCTGATCTCTGCCGTTGATCTTGAGATTGAGCCGTCGTCCATGAACCAGATAGCGAGCGCTAGGGGAGAATTGATCCTGTCCAGCCAATCCCAGTTCACCGTTTTCTTTCCTCCAGGATAAGTTAGGTGGTAGAGTTCCGTTAGAGTCGGATGCACAAGTGTCGGAAATCTGACGCTCCATTTGCCGAATCCCAGATTCTTCTGCAGTTTTGGAGGGTTTCGGACGAATTCCTTTAGCATGGAATATTTGTATTGAACGTACTCTGCTTGCTTGTAGGAATGCAGGCATGCCAAGTACGCGTTTCTTTGGGGTCCTTTGTCCTTCATGAGAGAGAAGTCGCCGAGGAGTCCGCCGAGTATCAGTTGCTTTTGGACTGATTTGAACGGGATCGAGAATTGTGGTTTCCAATCCTCTTTTCTGCGTGGTGACCAGCTGATCACTTAGTGTGAGGAGTCCAGCTGGAACGTATCCTCTGTTGGTTGTGTAGATCTTGTGTTCGAATGTGCAATCGATACTTCCGTTTTCGTGGCGGACGCGGACCATTGATCTGTCCGCCAGGTTGTTCTTGAATACTCTCAGTATTCTTTTTGACTCTAAGAGATGTGTGAATGTATTGTAGCTCAGAACCGTTTCGCCAGGGCTCAGCTTGTCTATTCTTACACTAGCCCCGCCAAGCGTTAGAATTCTGGCACTTCCAGGTAAGCAGATGAGCATGTCAAGGGTCTCGCCCCGGGCTGTTGGGGCATTGTTAGGAAGGGCTTCGATCGAGCTTCCATTGACGAACTTCAATCTCGTCTGCAATATCTTTCCATTGACAATGTATTCGGGGAGTTGTGAGAGGAAGGATCCGACTCTTTGCACGATCTTCCTGCTCTGACGAAGGCTCGGAGCCAATACGACAATTCGAGCCTTAGGTTTTGCCAGTGCCTGGTAGAGTGCTAGGACGGCTAATGCCTGGGATTTCCCACTTTGGCGGGACCATATGCCGACGATGAACTGGTTCTGGTCCCGGAATAGTTTCTCCTGGTAGCTTGTGGGTTTGAAGCCGAGACGTTTCTCGCAAAAGCCGACAATATCCTCCTCCACCAACGGCTTGCCTCGAAGCTTCTCCTCGACCTCATCCCGCTGCATATTCTCATAATATCGTTCGATCTTACGTCTAACCCCGAAAGTCAATTGCTACCTCTTCCTCTCCTTTCTCTTCTGCAATGTCCTCCTTGTTCTCCTGCCCGTTTTCTTCCGCCCCTTCTTCCCAACCGGGTATACTGGATCAAGGAGTATCCAGGGTCGTGGTCTCGGTGGTCCCTTCCAGGTTATCCTTCGTATCCGGACCTTTCCCGCCCGTTCGAGTTCCTTGACGCGTCGTTCCCAGTCCATGTTCTGACGGTCCCGTAAAACATCGTTCAATACGGCAGCGGTGTAGGAGTGTATTCTGGCCCAACGCTCCTTCGACTTCACATCCAATTTCCCATCCATCATAATCCTCCAACTCTCCAAGAGACTCATCCTCAACTGTTGTATCGCTTCGTCCCGCATCCTATTCTCGGCAGACACATCCTCCGGATCCTCCTTCTCCTGTCCCTCCGATCCTGTCTGGCTCACCTAGCATTCACTTTGACTGCTGGTCCACCTTGCTTTCGATCTTAGCGATCCTCTGAGCAGCCCGTCCTGAGATTCCCGTGGAGGCATACGCGTCCCGCCAGAGCTTCAACGAGCGCAGCGCTATGCTGCCGAGCATTCTTGCCTGGGCTTGGTCGATCATCTTCTCCTGCGTCCCACTCTCCAACCGATCCAGTATAATCTTGGTCAATCTCCGAATGTTCTGCAGAAGATCCTCTCTGGAAACTTCGCTTACAACATCCAAAACCCCTCAAACACCTCCCACCGCATCCATGCTATTCCTGCAGCCGAACCTAGTGCGTTGCGTCCCGTGTTCCCAGATCAATCCAAGAAGATTGGGGACCGAGACGCTACGCTGGCAACAAGTATTCGCTGGCATCACGCCTATGCGGCGTCTACAGCGTTGAAATGTCGTTCGTCTTTCGAACTGCTGGACCAGTATATTGTCCGAGAAATTATATCAATGTTGTCCGCATAAAACATCCATACAAATTAAGTCGCTCTCGGAGACGACTACGGGTCCCGCAAAGATCGCTTTGGCGGTGGCAAGATCTCCAGTTTCTCTTTCGCGTAACCCAGTTGAGAGAGTCGTTCCCGGAGAAGAGTCCTGATTCCAAGGCTGATGTTGTTTTCGCCTGATGACTTGCAGTAATCGGCTACGGCAGTCCAAAGTTCGATTCTGAGCAATAGATGGATTTCACGGATCTCGTCTTTGCGTGCAATGTAGAGCGGGGGTCTTCCGCGCCGCCGTGCTTCCAACAACACTTTGCAAACCAGGATGTTAGTAACGGTCGGGGACTTTCCAGATATGAGTGAGACGCAGCCGAAATTATCTCCTGCTTATCAGCTATACTGACTGGCCCTTCGGGTAGGACAAGAGCTAATTCTCCTCAAACTATCAGTACAATGAGAAAGCAGGTGCAGCCGTGACTATTCTCGTGGTAAGCGATCTTCATTATGAGATGGGACACTTCCATGGAACATTCGAATACGCTGCGTTAGAATGGCTTCTGAGCATCATCAAGAGGATCGAGCCCAGTGGGCTGGTAGGTCTTGGCGATTGGGGCACTGCGTGGAAGGAAGAAGACTGGAAGACCGTAACGGGGCTTGTCCATGTGCATGCAATATACGGCAATCATGACAATATCGCGCTACTCACTAAGATCAAGAATCAAGATGGCAATCTTGTCCTCGCGAGAGATGGAGAAATACGAACCATTCAGAATCTGAAATTCGGATTCATCAACGGAATAATAGCAGAAAACACTCTGAGAATGAAGCCCGTCCCAAGAAAGATCCGACAGGACTTCCTAGGCTATGCAGGGCGACTCAAAGGAGTAGACGTCCTTTGTACCCATGAAAGCCCGCTCGTTCCGGGCCTCGAGAAGCATATCCACCCGAGTGTTGGGACAACTACGATGGGTGAGGTATTGGAGAGAGTTTTGCCTCGTATTAGTCTTAGTGGGCACGTTAGAAGCGGCCACATCGTGTCCAAGCTCGGGTCGATACTTTCGGTGATAATTGACAGCAGCCAGGCGAGTAGACACTTCATCGTCCTCGACACCTCTTCAAAGCAGATCGAGGTGCACAGCGATGCACAAAGGATCGAGACTATTCCCTTTCCTAATTGAAGGTCGCCGCTCTCCGTCTATGTATCCTGGCAGCAGCTTGCCAAGTCATTTATAAGCGCCTTGGCAACCTATTGCCAAGAGAACCAACTTTACGGCGGGTCTCGTCCATCCTTGATGCCGCTCTTCGGGATCTTCTTCGTGTCACGGCGTTGTATGAGAGATTTGCTTGGAGCCAGAGCGTGAAGGCTTGCGAAACGGCCTCGCCGACACCTAGGCCCTCTTTGACTGCCTCTTCCCTCATATGTCCGTATGCAGTCTCGTCTACATCCTCGATGGTAGGATTCAAGCCGAAATCCGGTTCCTGTAATACATGTGCCATGAAGTATAAGCGACTATTCTAGGAAGATGTGAAAGGGCCGGAGCCCTTGGCTGCGCCGAAGTTGCTAGACCCTGGTCGGTCTTGCTTCGTGTCCCGCTTTTTTCCCTGCCATAGGCTTGTAGGCGAGTGGATCTACTCTCACTATCTGTGGTATCTTCTCGAATTCGGGATCGGTTGAGATGATCGTGTCCAATCCTGTCCGTTTCATTATGGCAGCATGGAGGCAGTCGTATGGGCTTACACGGCTGATTCCGAAGAGTTCGGCTGTAAGCCGGACATCCACATTCAGGAGTTCGTGGACGACTATCCCTGTAGAGTAGATCGCTCTAACCTCGTCCACCACATCATCACTCATTCCGAGCTTTCTGAGCGCGTTGCTGACCTCCAGTATTGCAAGGGTTGATGTTGCCGCGGACAATCGTTTGGTCGTCAGTTCGCGCATTATGACTGCGCAGCTGGAACCGTACTTTTTGTCAAGGATTCTGGCGTTGACGAAGACGTTGCTGTCGATAAAATATTCGGGGGGCAAGCTATCTGTTCTCAGATATTTCCTCGAGCTCTTTCGTTGGGATGCGTCTTGGATACGGCTTCTTTCCCACGAGCACTGATAATGGGTCTTTGACGGTCTCGAATCTCTTGAGTAGAATGGCGCCTCCTGGTGCTTGTTCTACGATTACCTCTTCGCCGGGCCTTAGCCCGAGGGAGTCCCTAACGTCCTTTGGGATCGTTACCTGGAACTTGTCCGTGACCTTGGATACTCCCATGGCGACTCAGTCTTCTGGTGAAATGGGGTTGGCAGTCGTAATTAAGCATACCGTATACCGCATACCAGATGCCGTAGAGCGCGGCCAGACCCCAAGAGTGGTTGTCAAACCTGATCTATCCCGTCGCCAAAGATAGCGGATAAGGTCATGACACCACGCGCTTCCTCAAGAGGTCGATTTCCACAAGACCAGTTCGGATGAGCTCTTTGAGAACCTGCGTGTTTCCTATCGTTAGCCCTTGGCGGTCCAGTTTGAACTTGCGGCTATTTTGATCCCAGCTTACAAACCAGAGCCTTTCCCGCTCTTCTTGGGTCAGAGGAATCCCCGTGCAGTTTCGCTCCATGGAACTCTCAAACGGTTGGTCAAGGACCCAAAGGCTGTTCACGCCTTCGACGCAGAACAATTCGGGGTTGTACTATTGGACCGTTACAAGGAAGTCTTTGACAGGCTGGCCGATATGTAAGACCGAAAATTGACTATGTGCCGTGCTCAAATCTGGCGCTTGGGTATTTCCATCGTGACCAATGCTCCTGTAAGCTCTTGAAGAATTCCTTAGCCTCTTTGTCGGTCATCTTCCATGCACTCTGGAAATCGCTAGGCTTAAGCCTGTGACGGTTGAGGAGCCGCTTCAGAACCTCGTCCATCGAGACGGGTCTGCCCAGTTCCATGCTCAACTCCCTCGCCATATTTTCCAGCTTCGCTTGAGTCTCCTTGCTCACTCTGAGAGTCGCCATTTACTGAAACCCCAGACAAAGAAAGTTTTCACTAGAAAAAAGTTTCACCTGTTTTCTAGCGAAAAATGTAAGCATGCTTATTGATCCCCCTCCCTCATTATTTTTCTGCAGCCACAGCCAGAGCCCCGAATACAACCACACAGCTCTCCCTATCCGGTACCCGCATAGCTTCTTCTACATCCAGACCCTCTCTAGGAACAGCATTGTCCAGTGATCAAACAAGGGAGCAGGACCGTATAGCCAACGTCTTCATCGAGTTCCAGACCGCCTGGCTAATCTACTGGGACGCTTACGTCAACCTCCAAAACCAGCTCTACGAGGCCATCAAAGCCGCCCGCGACGTCAGCTGGCTCGCGGCTACCGACACCGACAAGCTCAGCCGCCTCAACAACAGCCAACGCGAACTCTTCGCCAGCATGCCACGCCGCATGGACTACATGCCCCTAGGCCAGATCAACCGCAACCTAGACAGTGCCATCTCCAAACTAGACCAGTTAGAGAGGGCTATGTCTACCGAGAAAGAAAAATGTCTCCGATTAATGGACGCGATACAGATCATCCAGCAAAAGATCGAGATTGCCAAGAAGGAACTACAGAACAAACCCTAAAACAAAAAGACATGAGCAGCCATAACAACACTCGACAAAGCAGAGAATCTATTCTTTACGGATATTCTCTCGTATCCACTCCGGAATAATCACTGCACGAATCAACTCCTGCACCGAGACACCCCGCCGTTCCGCCTCCAACGAGACAATCCTCATACTATCCTCCCGCAGTGAGAGCATGAACTTCTCCATATGCCCAGCCTTCCTAGCAACAGGCTCAACAGACGCATGAGCAGCGCCCATATCCATAGCAATACTCGGTCCTCCTACATTAATCACTAGACTCCTCAAGCCATCCCCAGCCTAACCCAGCCCCTCAACTACCCATTCTCCCTAATACTCTTCAACTCCTCCCCCACCAAGTCCAGCCGAGCACAAATCTCCCCCGTCAAATAGGCAGCAGCACCAAGCAAGAATAATCCCACACCAAAAGTAACAGCCAAGGCCAAAGGTGGATAGATCGACAATGCCAAACCCACAACAATAGAAAACAAGCCGAAAATCATACCTGTCCTACCCCATTCCAACAATCTCGAAGACCCCGTCATCATTAGACCGGCTCCACGACACGATCTTCTAGGTGGAGAGAGCTGGGCCGATCAACTCAGACTTCTGCCGTCCATTCCTCCTATACCTCGACCGCAAATACAGGACCTGAAGAAACAATCCCACCACTATGAACAAGCCACCTGCAAGAACCAGGAAAGGAACCTCCATCACGATTCCATAGTAGATCAACAAGCCCGCCAGTATCAAAGCCACACTAGGCGGCGTCGGACTCTTGATATCCAACAAAGTACGCTAACAACAAACAATCCCACCACCCACACGGTTAACCCGTTTGAAACCCCCACACTAAGGCCACGAAGACCGACTCCTTTTATCGAGTCCACCGTATACATGATATCCACTAGTATTCCCGACCATCTCTCTTCCATATCTCCTCTCACACCATACACCAATCCTCAGCAAGGAGATCAGTTCATGTTCGAAATGGAAGTATTGGATCGTCTCAGAGGCGACAGACCAAAATTCTGGTGCTGGAAATGCCGAAGATTCACCGAACACCTCGTCACAAGAAGCTATGTAGAACGAAGAATCGGAGTCCAAGACACCGTCACCTGTCTCATCTGCAGAGGAAAGTCCCGACAGTAAAAACACACGTCCCCTCATTGAAACAATCAACATCAGGGGTCCGGTTACTCCACTCTTAAGACCCGCCCATCACGATATCGATGCCTTGTTGAGATATAGTGACCAGTAGCACCTTCACACGAGTAAGACTCTTCACAGATGTCGAGACCATCACACTAGAGAAATGGCTGGACGCGGACAACGCAGGACAGAATGATCTAGCCAACAAGATCCTTGACGCCGGACTACTCGTAGAACACATGATAGCCGAGATCCCACTAGAACAGAACCTAGCAGACAACAGCGAACTCAAACAGTTAGCGGAGGATGCGGATCGAACCTTCGGACTAACAGTATGCTTCGGTTGCAACCGAGCATTCGACAATAACAACAACCAAACCAATACCTGTCCAAACTGCGGAGCAAAACTCTCCAGATCAGGCATTACACCGCCAGAGATTAAACGAGCATCTACCACGCCTACCTCGGCCAAGACGAGTGTTCACGATCTAACGAAAAAAGACAACACTATCCAACCAGAGAAGAAAGAAACCCCATCCGAGAAACCTAAGCCTGCATTAGCCTCCAACTCAAAGAAACACCAGCCTCGCAAACCGCACGAAAAGCAACCTAGTAATGGAAAAGGAAAGAATGGCAAATACATCGCTCCATCCGTCCCCCCTGCTCCAGTTCTGCCAAAAGACGATGAGGAAGAAGGCTGGGCCAAACTAACCGGTCAGGACATTGCTGGACGCAAAGCCGTGAAGTCTCGATAAGAGAGGTAGTGAGATAGAATGCCCAAGTTTATGCAATCACTCGAAGGACCAGTCTACGAACGACTAGAAAAGATCGCGAAGGACAGAGGCATCAGCATACAGGTCTTGATTCGAGCGGTTATCGTCCCCGAATGGTTCAGGGAAAACGGGAACAGCCTCAACAACGAGAACATCCAGCACAAGACAACACTCCACAGATCCTTCGGGCCGGTCTCTCGAAGCTAGATCCTGTTATCCTGATCCTACTGTTATTTTTCCTCGGTTTGAACCCTCAAACCTCGCGCCTTGAGCGCCCTGATGGTCTGCGGACGCGCCAACCCAAGCAGTAACACATAGCCCAGAATGTTAATCGCAACTATGCTTCCCACTGCTATCCCAGCAATCGAGGCCAATAATCCGGAGAACGTGAACCCGTAGAATATTATCTCCGCGGGAATCCCGAGTATGATATAGAGATAG
>VBBA01000299.1 GCA_005888675.1 Candidatus Bathyarchaeota archaeon
GAGGACAATATTTCGTTAGGTATGTTCAACCTGAGCGGCATTCCTCCCGCGCCTAGGGGCATACCCCAGATAGAAGTCACATTCGACATTGATGCGAACGGCATGTTGAATGCGCACGCGAAGGATCTCGCTACTGGAAAAGAGAACAAGATCACTATTACTGCCTCGACCAAGTTACCATCGGATCAGAAGGAGAAGATGATCCATCAAGCAGAGGAGTACGCCGAGCAGGATCGGAAGCGTCGTGAGGAAGTTGAGCTCCGCAATAATGCGGAGAGTCTATTGTACACAGCGGAGAAGACAAAGGAGGAGTTGAAGGAAAAGATCAGTCAGGAACAGATGAAGAATATCGACGATTCTGCGGGCGTCTTACGCGGAGCTGTGGCTGGGAAGGAGTCGGACAAGATCAAAAGGGCCGTCGACGATCTAAGTCGCGTCCTGCAGAAGGTTGGGTCAGAAGTCTATCAAAAGGTTGCAGGTGCCAGCGGTGGTAGACAGGAAGGCCCGGAAGAACCGGTCCCGCAGGCAGACTCGGACGCAGGGCAAGGTTCTGGAGACTCTCAGGACCGCGTTGTGGACGCCGAGTATCGCGAGGTTAAAGGAGAAGGTTCAAAGTAAGAAAGAGCCCCTCTCCTATTGTCCCGACGAAGACGCGACATAGGGCGGGAAGGTGGGCTAAGTAAGGCTTGGACAAACAGGACTATTACGCAACCCTAGGTGTCCCGAAGGATGCCTCAGGTGATCAGATCAAACAGGCCTATCGAAAGTTAGCCCTCCAGTATCATCCTGACAGGAACAAGGACCCGGGTGTCATAGAGAAGTTCAAAGCGATTACCGAAGCGTACGCCATCTTATCCGATGATGCAAAGAGAACCCAGTACGACCAGCATGGCCGGACAGGAGTATACGAGCGCTATAGTCAAGAAGATATTTTCCGCGGCGTAGATTTCGACTCGATCTTCCGAGACCTTGGCTTCGGCGGATTAGGAGGCATCTTCGAACGATTCTTTGGAGGGATAGGCGGTGGACCGGGCACGTTCAATTTCGGCGGGTACGGACCACGACCAGAAAGAGGAGACGATCTGGTCTACGACATGGAAGTAACACTCGACGACGCCTATCGAGGAGCTACAAAAGAACTCGAAATTCCTCGTCTGGACACCTGCCCGGAATGTAAAGGATCAGGGGCAGCAGCAGGGAGTGGACGGAAGCCATGCCGGGAATGTGGAGGGCACGGTCAAGTGAGACGTGTCCAGCGTAGCGGATTTGCACAGTTCATCCAGATAGCCCCATGCCCAAGATGCCGTGGAACTGGAAGCGTGATCGAGAAACCTTGCAGACTTTGCAAGGGGAACGGAGTTCAACCGGCAAGGAAGAAGCTGCAGGTTCATGTGCCGGCGGGTGCGGATAATGGCCAGACTCTGAGGTTGAGAGGTGAAGGGAACATGGTCCAGAATGGCCACGCCGGTGATTTGTATATTCGATTGCATCTGAAGCCGCATTCAATGTTCAAAAGAGATGGGGATGATGTATTGTATGAGACGAGTGTGAGTTTTCCAAAGGCCACACTGGGAGGATTAGTAGATGTCCCTACTCTGGATGGCAGAGCCCAGGTAAAGATTCCGCCTGGGACAAGGCCCGGGACTCTTTTCAGGTTGGAAGGGAAGGGACTACCAAGCATGGAGAGTCACAGGCGGGGCGACGAGCTTGTCCGGGTCAACGT
>VBBA01000300.1:0-2039 GCA_005888675.1 Candidatus Bathyarchaeota archaeon
CTCCTCGGCTTGATACCATTCCGTTACACGACCACCCTGCTTGTCTTTCTCACCCTTCCGATAGCAGCGAAGGCAATCGGAACCTTGAGGAGGAACTACAAAGACCCCCACGCAATAATACCCGCAAACGCGGGGACAATTATGCTCCATCTCAGCTTTGGAATCCTGATGATACTCGGTTTCGTAGCCGGCGGTCTCCTTGGAATCTAGTTAACTGCCTAAAATTCCGCCCCATGATGGAATCGTTATATCCCAATCGAATGCTGCGACTACGAGAAGACCCGTCTTGACCTCGACAAAGACAATTCCCCCGACGCAGGAAGCCAAAGTGAGCATCGAGTCAACAATGCACAAGCTCAAACTACAATGGATTATGGCGCACGACGAGGCAGAGAGGCGGAGAATCAGTGAAGAGATACGGCGACAAATGGGTACACAGTCTGCAAAGACGCCCTAACCCTGAGTAGGATTTCTGTTTTAACGGGGAATTTACGAGAGTATTGGTTGGTCCACGAGCTCGCGTAAACCTCTCAACTGCTCTAGCCTACGCACCATATGGCCTAATCTGGACATTCTTACCGATTCATTTGCGATCCCTAAACGCATCCTTCCTTCTGATCTCATTGATCTATTTCGTACCCTCTCTCCTTCCGCCTGTCTGGGGCGTATTGCTGGATCGGATTCGAAAGGGCAAGGAAATCATTCTCGTTTCCACATTGGCCCAAGCAGTAGGATTCACTTGTCTTCCATTTCTGAGCACACCCGTGCAGTACGTCTCTGTGGTAGTAGTGATGGGATTCTTTTCTGCCAGTTTCGTGCCGGTCTATGCTTCGCTCGCCACATGGGCATCGCAACGCTACGGCCGAGCGATAGGGGGTTTCTGGGCCTTCGCCTCACTTGGTTTCGGTATCGCAACGATAACTGGCGGGCTACTTTACGAACTGTATGGCACAACTCCTCTCTTCGAGCTTGGCGCATTTTTCGGTTATGCAGGTGTCATGGCGGTTCTATTCACCTCAAAAGAGACCTTCTATTCACCGGCCTTCAATGTGCTTATGGATTCTCAAGGGATTGGCAGGCTCTTGAGAAACAGGAGAATCGCAGGTCTCTGCTTACTATCGGCCCTCGTCATCTTCGCAACCTCTGCGTTCAACGTTTTCTTCACCGTCTACCTCGTCGACGTGTTGAGAGGATCGAAGTTGATGGCCGGACTGGCTGCAACAGGGACAACGAGTCTTGGGGCTCTGGCCTATAGGCTCGTTGGGCCATTGAATGATAATCTTGGAAGGAAGCCTGTCTTTCTTGCAGGCGCACTAGGCTACGTTGCATACTTTATCGCAATTTACTTCATCAAGAACATATTCGTAGTCGCGTTACTCTGGATCATACCCATCTATCCCCTAATCCAATCATCAGCCGCCGCATTAGTCTCGGATTACACATCGACCGGTGATAGAGGCAAGGGACTCGGACTATTGGAGGCCGCAATCAGTATAGGCGGAGGTATAGGACCACTAGTGGGCGGTCTAATTGCTGACGTGTCTGGAACACTAGATTCAGTGGTGATTTTCTCACTGGCCGTAGCGCTTGTTTCCGTCCCTCTCTCGAGAATCTTGATTCGGGACCGTCCAGTTGTCCCACCATTCCAAACCCGGACTTAAGGGCGGTCAGTTTGACTTCAGATTAGTCTCGGGAATCATGCGGGGGTCACTTCATAGATCAACCAATTTCGGTCTTTGAAGTTGATCATTCGATAATCACCTTTCAACTTCTTCCCTTTCAGGATGAAATGATATTTTCTGGGCTCTCTGAGTGTTAAGACGAAGGTTCCTTTGTCCCAAACCTTGACAGTGCCGGCTCCGTATTGTCCCTCGGGTATTTCTCCTTCGAAACCGAAGTAGCTTAATGGATGATCCGGGACCTGTACAGCTAAGCGCTTGACGCCAGGTTCGGTTGGGACTCCTTTCGGCACGGCCCAACTCTTCAGAACACCGTCAAGCTCAAGCCGGAAATCCCAGTGAAGTCTGCGAGCATCGTGC
>VBBA01000300.1:2059-4192 GCA_005888675.1 Candidatus Bathyarchaeota archaeon
CTTCTATCACCTTCACTATTATCCAATGAGAGGCAATATGCTCGGGAAAGATGAGGTAATAGGCCTATTCAATAACCAAAACGACGACGCTTTATGCAGATTTGTGATCATGCCTCAGCGTCGCATACACTGTCAATGATAATACGCCTGCGGCGACGATTCCCGTGGCGTAGCTCGTTAATCCACTCGTTGCTCCGGATAGGATTAGTAGATTGCTAAGGGGTCCGAACGAGGCTGCTGCACAGATTAGAGCGAACGGGAGATATCGTTCATGTGACAAGGGACCGTACAGACGGCGCCCAAATCCGAGCATCAGGACGGCTAAGCCTTCTGATAGAACCATGTAAGAGATTGTGAAAGGGATCATGAATGATGGTCCGGAACTCGCGGCTGACGCCACAAACCGGTTCAATTCCTCAGTCCGTCCATAGAATAGCCCGATTAGTGTCAGATAGATGTCCGCCGAGGCCAATATTATTGGAAGGGTGTAGATCCATCCGTTGGTTTCAGCGAACAACCTGTTCAGTAGACGAATGTCACGATAAGACGATGGGAAACCTGCGAAGAGACAGACGATACCGACGATACTAAGGAGAGCGGTTCCGAGTGGAACCTGGCGAAGAAGTTCTGGAGCCAAAGAAGTGAATGAAGCAATCAACAGACTCGAGAGTATCCAGTAGATTCCCGAGCCCACGAGCAATAATCCAACGCCCCGAGGGAGAATTAGTGGTTTCAAGTGGAAGCACTCTCTCCGCGATCACGGTGGTGCACGTGGGGTCGTGGGATTCGGGCTGTTGTCTCGATTATCGGCGCAGTGATCAGCCTTGGCTTGATTATCCGGAGGCCGATCGAGGTCAGAACTGATGTGACTAGCATTGACAATCCCGCTACAGGATATAGTAATTGGGCCGCGACGCCGAGGCCGACCCCTTCTTGGGCGATAATGAATGCGAATTCTCCTCTCGGTAGCATCGCCACCCCGACCATGTTTGCTTGATCTCTCGCCTTGGTTATTCTTGCGCCTGCCCAGCTTCCAACAAATTTACCTACGATTGCCGTCGAGAGAATTGCGAAGAGTGGAATTGTAAGGGTGAGGATTGCTCCGATATTGATGAGTGTGCCCATGGAGACAAAAAAGAGTACAACGAAGAGATCCTTTACTGGGGCAATTTTCTGCATGACGAATTTGGCCTGACGTCCACGTATCATTAATCCCGCCAGGAACGCGCCGATCGCGGGCGAGAATCCAAAGTATGAGGAGAGAATCGCGAATGCGAAACCTAGAGATAACGCGACCAAGAAAGCGGTTTCACGGTAGCTCTCCTCTTGATGCATACTCAACCGGTCGATTATCACTGGGGCCACTTTCAATCCGAAGCCGAGAATGATGATCAGTAATAGGAGGCCCTTACCAACAAAGATTAGGAACTGTATGATGGAGAGTTGTCTGTCTGCCGCCACTAGTCCAGGAAGCAGAATCAGTATTAGTATAGAAGAGACGTCTTCGACCACAGATACCGTAAGGGCTAGTTGCGATCCTTTCGAGTGCAACGTGTCGGTTTCAACAAGCAGCTTGCTCAGTATGGCAGTACTGGTTATCGATACGACCCCCGCAGCAAATATTGCTTCTAGATACGTCAAGCCTGCCAAGAACCCGACGATTGCGACGGACGTGAAGGTCAAGCCTAGTTCGACGATGGTAACTATGAGAATCTTCGGACCGAGTCTTCGAATGTCAAGAGGATCCATCTCCAGCCCAACCGTGAACATCAGGAGGATTATTCCTAGTGATGCTAGGAGATTTATCACCCCCAAGTCTTGGATTAGACCTAAGCCGTATGGACCAATCAGCATGCCGGCGACGAGTTGACCCGCCACAATTGGAAGCTTAGCTTTGGAGAACAGGAAACCGAATCCGAGTGCCGCTAGAATTGTTAGACCCAGGTCAAGGAGGAGGACAAACTCCGGGCTCGACGCCAAGGCCAGACGTAGCAATAGTCAGGGTCTGGGTTGCATTAACAGATTGACCCCGTCAATATGGAACCCTGGTTCCAAGAGCCGATGGCATTCTAGCGCTGGTTGCGAGGGTTCGACCAACCTCAAGTAATCCTCTGGCAAGAACAGAACATAGAC
>VBBA01000301.1 GCA_005888675.1 Candidatus Bathyarchaeota archaeon
AGCTCCTCTCGGTCAAGAGCCTCAAGCATGGCGAGCTGATGTTGCACTACGGGACGGTTCGATAATGGATTCGGGATATATTTTGGATGATTCGAACCTCAGGCGCACAGCACGCGAATGTGAACCTGTCAGCAAATGCTCGGACGCAAACCGATCAACCAAAACTGGATTGTGCAAACCAAACCGGTAGACTGGAAAGACTGATCGTCAGTAGGATGCAGGGGACAACCGAGTGCCTGCCATACCTATTACATCACTGTAACATATATATAGTCCATAGTACGGAAGTCCTTATATCCAAGTAACACCTGTTACATTGTAGCAATAAAATGCTATAGGAAAAAACAAAAATGCAAACCAACACAAACACGAACCTCCCGACTTACGTCTTCACGACCGTTAATAGCGGCCGTGTTGCGAAAGTGGTCGAGGAACTGAAACAGAACAGCCAGATTGACTTCATCGCACCAGTGACGGGTCGATACGACCTAGTCCTACGATTAAAACAAAGCAACCCAACACAAGTCTACCAGACAATTCAGCAAATACGCGCAGTTGCAGACGTCAGAACGACCGATGCACACACAGCTTTCGACGGAATTCAGCCCAACAGACAGCCAGAGAGCCAAATGGCCTTCGGCATTTCCCTGTTGAACTGCGTTCAGCACCAGTCTATCGAGAGCACAATTAAGCAACTAAGCAACGTACCCGGACTTGTAGAAGCATACAGCGTACCAGGACAATTCGACATTGTCGCACTCTGGCAAGCAAAGAACACTGAAGAAATTATGAAGACATCAGTTGAGAAAGTACCGAATCTCCAAGGTATCTTCAGCAGCGAGACACTTCTCGCCAGCAAGCCGTTCTTCAGGTTCTAAGCGGAATCAGTTTCCACGACCTAAATCCCCCCTTTTTTGTGCACCGCCGAACGAAAGAACGTCCGAAAGAACATCAACTTACAAGCCCAGTCTGACCGAAACCGGCTCCCGGACCATTGACCACAGGCCGGGAGTCGGGATCTAGCGTGCGCTTCCCAAGGACTTTATCCAGCATACTTGGGGAGACACGCCCTGAAAGAATGTAGAACATCCATCTTGAAATCATACTCTCTGGCTGTGAACCTACCCCGGAGACGTTGCGAGCTCTGGTCCGGCGGCCTTCCAGAA
>VBBA01000140.1 GCA_005888675.1 Candidatus Bathyarchaeota archaeon
AGGGGGTGGACACTTGGACCACGTTCAAGGCGAGGGAAGGCTGGGTATCGAGGAGAGACTCGTAATCGGGTGATAAGACAAGAAGCAGATTCCCGTAGCCGTTTGGGGGGATTGGGACCGTCGCGTTCGCGAGTATCTGGTAAAGGCAGCTGCTGCATACGACTTTTGGAGCGGCGGCGCTATTGTAAATCAGGCTGGACTGTTGGATGGAGATGCGGATTTGATCATAGCGTCCTGATTGGATTGGTGATATGATGGAGGCACCTGGTGAGGATTGGCCGTTCTGGCCGGCGAGGTCAAGTTTCGGAGGATTGTCGGTCCAAGAGACTGTAACCCAGCCGATACTTGAAGGCAGACCGGCAGTGTGAAGTTCCATCTGGTTAATCGTGATGTAGAAGTGGAGGATGGGTGCAGGGGTTGAGATGGTGAAGACTCGAAGGTTCATTGTACCCTTCGTGAGAGGAGGAATAAGCGCTAGGGCCAAGACGATGATAAGTAGCCCGGCGAAAACGCCTCTTCGCCAGAACGGGTAATGGTAATCGGTCACGATGGTTGCCTCGTCTCGTTGGACCTATTAAAATCGCTCGACATGGCCACCCGGAGATTGTCTTATCGGAAGTATCTCCAGGCAAGGAATCGAATGTAGTCCTTGAGGTTGGATCTGTAGCTCATCTTGCTCTCTCCGGCTACTCTTGGGGGAAAGCTCACCGTGACTTGGGAGACTTTGAAGCCTGCTCGGATGCTCCGGAAGACTATTTCTGGCATGAAGGCAAACCCGTTGCTTCTCATTTCAGGAAGGACTCTCTTCAGCAGTGGACGAGAGTAGAGACGGTAAGAACTTGTATAGTCGGTATAGGGTCCGAGGAGGATGGAATTAACCAGATTACTCACCATTCTTCTGTGAAACCTCGATCCGGTCTCTGCCCTTGCCCCTAAGACTAGATCTGCGTCGGTTGCTATGAGCATGTCCATCTCCTCCGGCAAGTGGCTTAGATCAGTGTCCAGGGTCAATACTGGGCCTGATTCGTCTCCTTCTTCGATGGCTTTTGCAAGGCCTGCTTTGTAGGCTCGGCCGAGTCCCGGTGGGACGTCGACCGTCTCGACCTCGTATTTGTCGAGGATTTGCTGGGTCTTGTCCGTGGCTGTTAGTGGTACGATGATCTTCCATTTGGACGAGTTTCTTTCCAATGCGGGAAGGAGTCGCTGCATGAAGAGTTCAGCTGTCTCTTCCTCATTCCTCATCGGAGTGACTACGGTCAGCATGTCGAGCATTCTTCACAATATTCCATTTTTTGGCTAGATCAATGGATTGTGGTTGATCTCACTTCGACGAGGTAGTTGTAATAGTTGTACCTTTGGAATATTGGGGAGGCGGTGTCGAACGCAATCTTGTACTGCGGGATACTGTTGATCGTCGTAAGGTCGCCTGGAAGGTCAACGATTAGATAGACAGCCGAACCGTTTAGCGCGCTCCAAGGTACCGTGTACCGATCGTAGACTGCGACATTCGGATAGTTTTGTTTGAGAAGCCAGATGTATGTCGAGCTCGCGATTACCTTCGGCGAACCAAGGCTGCCAACGTAAGAGAGGGCGGCTTGTTGAGAATCGGACGGTGATTGGGTAGTCACCAAGAAGAGTGATGATGCAATAAGTGCCACTATCAGAATGGCGAATAGGGTAGTTTTGAGGGCCTTCGGATTTCCTATCTTCGGGACTCGATCGAAGACCTCGAACAGTAGTAGGCTGGAGAGGATGGAGAGGAAGGGTAGTGTCGGGATGAGATAGACGGTAGATATTTTCAGGAATAGGACGATGAACGCGAGGTAATAGGCGACTGGGAAGGCTAGGAGAGCCCATCGTCGTTTATAGGCTGCCCAGATTATTCCTGCGAGACCAAAGAAGATGAATGGGTCACGGGTTGAGATTCTCTGGACGATCAAACTTATCGCAGATACTGCGCGTTCTCCTCCGAGACCGGTCAGTCCGAATTGTTGGTCGATGAGGTTGGAGAATCCCACTTGTGTCGTTCCGTATAGTATCCATATGATCGGTAGGATGGATGATAGGATCAGCCATGAGATGATGTATCGGGGATTCTTCTTTTGGGTAAAGAACAAAACTAGGAAGCCGGGGAGGAAGAATATTGCTGTCTGTTTGGAGATCAAAGATGCACCGTATGCGACGCCCGACAATGTCGGATTCTTTGGCTTTGAGAGAGTGAATAGAATACTGAGCAGGAGGAATAGTGCGAGGAAGTTGTCGACAACTGTGAGTCTGAGGTAACGTGCGGAGAGTGGTGTCGCTTCGTAGAGTAGTGGTGTGAGGATTGCTAGCCGTTTGTCGTTTGGGAAGAATAATCCGGTGACGCGGTAGAGTAATAGTCCGTCGATGACTGAGAAACCGATCATGAGGACTCGCGGGATGAGATAGTCTCTGGGGTTTATCGTGGCGAAGAGCAACGCGAGTATTGCCAGTGGAGCGAATGGATGACCATAGTAGGTGAGGTGGCCTGTCTGGAGCCATTGAAGGCTTGATGTTAGGTAGGCTCCCTCATCATAGAACCAGGCAGGATAACCAAGCAGGTTTGGAAGGTGAACTAGGATGGCGATTGCTACTATGAGGACTGGGAAAGTCCACGGATGAACGATCAATTCGTTGTAACCCTTGATAATCCGGGTTTGCAAAGAGGCTGCTGTCACATCCTAGGTTGATGGTTTGAGCGAAGCTGTTCCTGTTGAGGGTCTATAGCGATTACGCTAAGACAAAAAGGGAGGTCAGAATGCATGTATTCTCGCGGTAATACGGTCCGGCTTCGAATATCACCGGGTTTTGGGCTTGTTGGATAGAAAGAGTGTGACAGTGGTCGCGCTTGGTGGAAACGCTATCCTTCAGCACGATGAACGAGGGACGTTTGATCAACAGTACAAGAACATCAAGGACACCACAGCGAGACTGGCAGACGTGATCGAGGCAGGACAACATATTGTGATCACTCATGGTAACGGGCCACAGATTGGTGCGACATTAATACGGCACGAGATGGCACGCAAAGCCGTTCCTCCATTACCACTGGACGCCTGCGGCGCCGAGACGCAGGGATTGCTAGGATACATGATCCAACAGTCGTTGGAAGATGAATTGTACCGTCGAAGCATGAAGAGGCCTGTAGTGACGATTGTTACTCAGGTATTAGTGGACAAGAATGATCCCGCCTTCCGGAAACCCACCAAGCCGATAGGACCGTTCTATACACGAGAGCAGGCTGACGAGTTGCAGAAGACACGGAAGGACTTGGTGATCGTTGAGGAGAAGGGCAAGGGTTTCCGGCGAGTGGTCCCGTCACCGGATCCAAAATTGATAGTTGAGGGCGAGGCGATACGGACTCTTGTTGGAGATGGAGTAACAATAACCATCGCCTGCGGTGGAGGCGGCATTCCAGTGGTGAATGAAGGTGCAGGATTTGCTGGTGTTGAGGCAGTGATCGATAAGGATCTTGCTGCGGAACGATTGGCCTCTGTTGTTGGAGCTGATCGATTAGTCATACTGACTGATGTGCAGGGTGTCTTTCTGAATTACGGTAAGCCAGATCAGAAGTTCATAGATCATCCCAGCATCGACGAATTGGAAGAGTATGTTCGTCAGGGCCAGTTTGCGAAGGGAAGCATGGAACCAAAGGTCCGGGCTGTGATACGGTTTATTCGAAACGGTGGAAAGCTCGCGGTGATAGCCCATCTTCGGGACGTCCATCTCGCTCTAGAAGGTAAGGCCGGGACGAGAGTAGGGTCCATCTAGCGAAACTGTGTACCTGTATTCAGTTCCAAAATCTTAGAGAACACTGATAAGCCAACTCAGATCGGATGTGCCGATCGTCCGTCCGGCGGGTGGTTGAAAGTTGGAGTATCTTAAGGTGGTCGAGGCTTATCAAAAAATTCAAGCGACCACAAAACGATTAGCGATTACCGAGACACTGGTCAATCTTCTGAAGGAAACGCCGCCAAGGATCATCGACAAGACCGTCTACCTGACGCAGGGCAAGTTGCATCCTGACTATGAAGGGATCGAGCTCGGTATGGCCGAGAAGCTAGTTATTCGGTCTATCGCGGCTGCGTTGATGATCGAGCCTGCGAAAATAGAGGTTGGTTACAAGAAGGAAGGTGATCTTGGGACTGCAGCGCTGCAGCTGTTTCAGTCTCAGAAGATCGCAAAACTGTCTTCGGGAAAGTTGACGATTGAGCGGGTCTACGACGAGTTGGATAGGATTGCGCGTGTGTCTGGGAAGGGTTCAGTTGATTCAAAGATCAAGGGGTTGACCGAGATTTTGAGTCAGGCGTCGCCAGAGGAGGCGATGTACATCACTAGGATGGCAATGGGAAGGCTCCGGTTGGGAGTGGCGGATATGACGATATTGGACGCGTTGGCCATCGCGCTTGGTGGTGGGAAGAATAATCGGCCTTTGCTGGAGAGGGCGTACAATCTGTGTTCAGATTTGGGATATGTTGCACGAGTTCTCGCTGAGAGAGGGCTTGATGCTTTGAAGGAATTCCAGGTCACGGTTGGGCGTCCTATCAGGCCGATGTTGGCCGAGCGGTTGAATGATCCCCAGGAAATACTGGACAAGATGGGCGGTGAGGCAGCTGCCGAGTACAAATATGACGGGTTGAGGATGCAATGCCACTCCTCGATAGGGAGTGTGAAGTTGTTCTCCCGTCGATTGGAGGATATTACGAGCCAATTTCCGGATATTCAGGGCTTGGTGCGGGATGGTGGACGGGCTAAGGAGTTCATTGTTGAGGGCGAGGCGGTTCCTGTTAATCTTGAGACGGGTGAGTTGTTGCCTTTTCAGTTGATATCGCAGCGTCGGGGTCGAAAGTATGAGTTGGATCGGATGATCGAGGAGATTCCGATCAGTTTCTTCGCGTTCGATGTATTGTACGTGGACGGCGTTGATTATACTCAGCGGCCTTATCCTGAGCGGCGTGATAAGCTGGAAAGTTTGATCAAGATTCAGGGGGAGCGGTTGACTCTTGCGCATCAGGTCATCGCGAAGAGCGCGGAGAAAATGGAGGATTTCATGGAGCACGCGATCGAGGACGGATGCGAAGGCATCGTGGCGAAATCGATCAAGCCGGATTCGGTGTACAAGGCGGGGGCGAGGGGTTGGACCTGGATCAAGTACAAGCGCGAGTACAAGTCCGAGATGCAGGACACTGTGGATTTGACTGTGGTTGGCGCATTTGCCGGCCGTGGCCGGAGAGGTGGGAAGTATGGCGCTTTGTTGATGGCGGCTTATGACAAGAAAGTAGATGTGTTTAGGACGGTTACGAAGCTTGGATCCGGTTTTAAGGATGAGGATTTGGAGAAGCTGCAGAAGTTGTTGGAGCCGTATAAGATTCCGCATAAGCATGCGAGAGTGGATTCGAAATTGGTGCCGGACGTCTGGTTTGTGCCGGCGGTGGTCTTGGAGGTAGCAGGATCCGAGATTACTCTCAGTCCGATTCATACGGCGGCTTGGGATAAGGTTAGGAAGGATGCTGGTTTGGCGATTCGTTTTCCACGTTTTACTGGAAAGTATCGGGATGATAAGGAGCCTGAGCAGTCAACTACGATCGAGGAGATTTTGGAGATGTATCATAAGCAGTTGAAGAAGGTCAAGGAACAATCATCGACTGCCTAGAGGTAGGAGTGGTCGATTCCTATATTTTGAAACTGCTATCAAGGTACAACTTTCCAGGTGGGATGCGGCCTGCGACGGTGCAGGACAGGAGGGAGTACTATCTTAACGAGTTCCAGGTTGGCAAAATGAAACGCTGGTTTGATCATTGGAGCAGTCCCGTGGTTTTTGCATTAGTAATCGGTCGCCATACTAGGATCTTCCCCAAGGAGCATAGGAACAAGTTTCGGGACACAATCGTCATCGATGAGTACAGGAGCTTCATGGACGTTTTGGAATGGTTGCTGAAGTATCCGCCTGAGAGCGTCTATTACGATCGGAACATCTACACGTCTTGGGAACAGGCCCGTACTAAGCAGGATGTCAAGGATCTGGGACGGAAGTACGGTCAGGAGATGGCATTTGACATTGACCCGGAGAACTTCACTTGCCCTATTCACGGTTCCCTAGAGCAGAAGATGGAGCGTCATCAGGGATTATCGTTTTGCAGGCTGGAGTTGCAGCTGGCAAGGATGCAAGTCCTAGAACTGTACGAGTTGTTGTCCCGGAGGTTTGGAGATATCCAGATTGTCTATTCAGGTCGTGGATTCCATTTGCATGTTTTAGATGACAAGGTGTTATGGTGGACTCGGAAGAAGCGGTTGGCATATGCTAATTCCCTGATTAGGAAGAGGTTTGTGATGGATGAATGGGTGACCGCAGGAGGGATTCGAATGATCCGATTGCCCTATTCACTGAATAGCTTGGTTAGCAGGATTGCCTTGCCTTTGAAGCCTTCTGAGCTGGAATCATTTGATCCTTTAACGGATCCCAGGGTGATTCCAAGCTTTCTTGGGGGAAGAGCCTAGTTTCTCGGGAAGAAAAAAATCGGGTTTGTTCTTCGAGCCTTGACTATTCTCTACCGGCGTCGGCTTCTGCCTGTTCCGCGTCTGCTTCTTGATCGGCTTCGGGCGCGGCTTCGGCTGGTTTTGCGGCTTCGGGTTCCGCGTGAGCGGGATCGGGCTCTTGTCCTAGCTCGTGCTCCGGCGGCTGCGCGTCTTCTTGTTCCTCTTCCTCTAGCTGCACGTTTCCTCGTTTTTGATACACTGGTTCTTCGTTTAGTGCTGGAGGGTCGTGTGGTTCTTCCGGTTGTACCTGCTTTGCGTTCTTTGCCGGCGTAGTAATAGTAGGCTTTGCCTTTTCTGGTTCTGCGACTGCTTCCCATTGCCATTTTGTCTTGCTACCTAATTTGGGGCTCGGTATGTAGGATGCTTATTTGCTTTTTCGGAGATCGACAGTATTCGAGATCCTCCGGCCAAGTAGACCTGTCTTGATCTGGAATTGGCGCCGAGACCCTTGAGAATTGATTCCATCGATGTTTTCACAGTCCAATGCGAAAGTATTGCTCCACATGCTTTCCCCCCCACGCTCAAATTTTTCTTTCTAATCAGTATACCCCCTCCCCCTCCTGCGCTCAAGATTCACGCTCAATTCGTAAACCTCACGAGGACGATCATGCTAGTCTCACGAGGAGGATCAGAAAAGTTCCGTTTGGTAATTACTCGTGGGTAAGTATCTGTCCATCTCTGGATATGTGTCGGTAGCTTGGACCATGTTAATATGTCTCGTGTGGACAATAGTATGGTGTAAGTGTTCCTGCTTCTCGTTTGGAACAATTGATCGATTAGACATAGGAGGGTTCTGTGGGATCTTGAACAAAGAGGATAGAGCGGAGCGGACCCACAGGTCAGATTCGTCGGATTGGCGAGAGACTGAGAGAGGAAAGATGATAGAGACACTCAATTATCTGCTCAGAAAAGCAAGGTTTCAGGCGCAGAGAAAATCTCTCTCTGATGAAATGCGTCTAAGGTGGGTCAATACAATGTGCTACATCACACAGACATGCAACAGCGTCCTAAAGGATGCTGATTATGATGAGCTCAAACGAGAGGTGGAACGGACAAAGGAAGAAGTGACACAACTCAGTGAAAAAGAGCTTGGAAAGCCTGAAGCGGTCACTGGAAGAGACCAGTCGAAAGCTTCAGTCAGTAACTAGAAAGCTAGAAGCGGCGGACCCCGTCGAGTTCTGCACGAGTATGCTGGGATTCGTCCCCTTCGAGTACCAGCGTAAAGCATTGCTGGACCAGAGCAAATTCCTATCACTACGCTGGTCACGGCAAAGTGGAAAGACCGCCACGGTATGTTCTCTACTTCTACACCACGCCGTCAAGAGTCCGTCCAAGTCGATAGGAGTCGTCGCTCCGAGCCTACGCCAGAGCAAAGCTGTCCTGGGAAGGATCGCAAACTTAGCCCGGAAACTACCCAAAGAGTGGACGGCCGAGGTCCAGAAGACGAGGATCAGGTTCTCCAACGGGAGCGTCATTGAGGCTTATCCGAATAATCCCGACACTATTCGGGGACCCAGCTTGGACGTCGTCTATTGCGACGAGATGGGATTCATCCGTGACGACAAGGAACTATACGATGCCATACTGTTCACGCTGATTACGAGGCCGCACAGCAGGTTCATCGCGTCCAGTACCCCCGGCAGCAAAGACAATCTATTCTATAAGTTCTGCACTGACCCGAAATATGGATTCAGCAATCACCACGTAAATTGGAAGGACGCGGTCGAACCGAACGGCCCCTTGAAGAGGGACACTTTAGAAATGATCAGAAGCCAATTGGCTCCTGATCCGTGGCGCTGGAGGCGGGAGATGGAGGCAGAATTCGCAGAGAACGAGGACAGTTTCTTCCCATTGTCATTGATCACGGACGCGGTCGACCAGTCACTCGCATACACCGAGTTCACTGAATACGTTGCTGGGAAGAGATTGTTCGCTGGGGTGGACTTTGGGAAGCATCATGATCATTCAGCCATCGGAGTGGTCGAACTGGATCTGACCACAAAAATGGCAAAGCTGATCCATATGCACAAGTTCCCATTAGAGACAGAGTATGGCTCCGTAATCGGATATGTCAAGCGTCTCGTCGCCACGTGGAAAGAGATCCGGAAGATAACAACAGACGAGACAGGAATAGGCGACGTTGTCACCGAGGATATGAGAAACGAGGGCCTACGGCAGACAGTAGGGATTGGTTTGAACATTCAGACCAAAACAGACATTATGGAAAACCTGCGAAACATGCTGACCAAGAAGGAGCTCAAGCTGCCCTATGATCCGGACCTGATCGGAGAGATGAATGCTGAAAAGTTCGAGCTGAACAAGACCGGACAAATACAATTCTCACACCCATCAGGAACACATGACGACCAGCTCTGGGCCCTAGCACTCGCGTGTCACGGTTTGAGAGAAGAGTCAAGAGTCCCGGAGTATCATCCGGTAGTGCTCACGGGCTATATTGTCAAACCCGTGATACCATATTTTATTCTTGGAAAACAGCCGTGGAAACGCGACCCAATGTACAATCAAACAGGCAGGCTCTGCATGGCATGTGGCACCAAACGGCCTACGACCGTCCAGTACTGTCCAAAGTGCGGAAGCGGAAGTGACGGTCCGAACCCCGCTATGGTAAAACCTTGACTCTCCTAACCAAGGAATGAGAGACGTGTCATACGTTCCTCGAAATCGTTAGGATTACAACAGTGGCAACGGCCAAAATGAATGCTGCCTTTGTCTCTTGGTCTTGGCTGTTCCACAAGTTAACCCCACTGTTGACCGCATTCTTTGCGTGACAGCCTACGTTCCACAAATCGCAGCTCTCGGTGCCTGTGGGGTCGGTGTATCTTAGTGGATCGTTGAGAACATAGATGTACGGGTTGAGGCTCTGCGGAAATGATAATTGTCCATTCTTATGGGAATATATCCAGTAACTCCGCCAAGACCAAATGCAATTGCCAACATTAACCAACTGTGCAAGAAGCCTCGTTACCTCTTTCGTTTGCCCCGGATCATATCATTTCCAATCCAGAACCAGCCAAAACCGGACCAGCTTAGGTAGGCAAAATAGAATTGCCAGTCTGAAAAGAATCTGGACGGTGTTATAGACAGGGCATAAGTCGACTCTAGTAGCAAAACCACGACGACGATCCAGACTCCAACGATCCACGTGATCGGTTTCCGGACGACAAGATTCGTCCTCCTTGGTGTTTCCAATGGTCTTTCCAAAGACTCACTCTTTTCAAGCTGTTGATTCTAGTTTATTCCTCAAACTGACATCTTTATGAGAAAATAGATTTTTCTTTGATTGCCTGAGAGAGAGAAGCTCAGCAACGAGATAAGGGTCACATCGGCGCCCACAAAAGCCATGGCTCGCCCGACGACGCTACCGCCATAAAGAACAAAAATTGCGAGACCCAAAAAACAGAGGCCAGGTCCGAATACCATCAATCCAAGCAACGGTTTCATATTTTCTAGGAACAACTTGCGATCATATAAGCCGCGCCTACGCCGACCATTGCCCAACCGACCCCAAACGCTATAGTAGAATAGATGACAACGCTATCGCTACCGATCAGACCCAACAACTGTCTGACTATTTGAGCAGTGCTGAGTCGTGATTAGCTCGCATCACTCAACCGTAATTGGTTAACTCTGGCCTTTAGTATCGTTGATGCCTGACTTTTTCTCAAGGCTTAGAGTTGCGCCCGTGGCCCCTGCACCGTCAAGAAGGAGGCCGATGTAACCAAGAGTAGTTGAGTTATCATAAAAGATTGAACTGACAAAAATTAGCGCGCTCAGACCAAACAACGAGATTGCTAGAAAGAGGGCCGACCGCCTAATCACTAGAGTAGAGAGTTTCAATCGAGTCAAATAAATCGCTGCCGTCGCGAGGGCAATACTGATGATCGTTCCAATCAAACCGGAAGCCAACGGGCCAGAACCTAACGTAATGAGGACAATTATTATTCCGATGGACACGCTGTAACCTGCCAGAAAGGCAATAGCCTTTCGTAGTTTCACTCGACCAAGCCTCGTCTATCAAGCCACACAGGACTGGTATCCGACATAAGCTCCTGCCCCTATCGCTGTCAAGCCTGCTCCGAACATGCCCCAGGCTGCAATTTGCCCATACTCTGAGCCTGCATCCTCAGCTGCAACGTGAACAAGACCACTGAAATGAACTAGGAATGCTCCGCCAACGAGCAGGGTGCGTATCATCGGCATATTGGCCTGACACTCAGAATGATTTTGAGCTGAGGTTTCAAATGTCTCGGTCAATCTACTGGTTTGGGAAGATAGATCAGCCCGCACCGACATCTTAGTGAACAGGTCTGATTAGTTTGTTGGTCGCAATGGCAAAATAGAGTCCGATCGCGATGATGAAAGCGTCAGCTATCATCTCCCCCGCGAACGTCCAAAGCGCGACAGCAAACACTACTGAAGCTATTGAAAGTGGGCAGTAAGAGAGGAAAGACAGGAGACTTGAGGTACGCCCTCGAAAAATATTCTGTCTAATCGATCCTCCTACGAGGAGAAAGGGAGCTAGGAGTGCTCCAAGATGCTCCTCTCTTCTAATCCTTGCGGAATCAGTCAAGTCCATTCTGCCCAATAGCCATGCATCAAGGAGTCCAACCTCAAGTGCAAGTGTTCCAAAAAGAACGACGCGGTTCAGTGATACGATAAATGTCAAGGCCAAGACTGAGAAGGGAACCGTGAGGATGAGGGCAGCCTTTGCTCTCTTGTACTCTACTAGAAAGGCTCCCACTAGGCTAAAACCGAAGCTAGCCCATATGAGCTGATAGGCAGTTCCGTCTATGCCAACGAAGTAACTGGCGAATCCGACCATAGCAAGGCTAAGGCTAGCCATTCCGAGGAATCGCGCAGCAAATACGATTCGACTCAAGTAGAGATAAAGGGACACGATTCCTCCTCCTACAAGGAGAAGAACGTATC
Source organism: Candidatus Bathyarchaeota archaeon (assembly GCA_005888675.1). Taxonomy (GTDB): domain Archaea; phylum Thermoproteota; class Bathyarchaeia; order 40CM-2-53-6; family 40CM-2-53-6; genus BA-13. The sequence continues at coordinate 11,509 of VBBA01000140.1, forward strand.
CTAGAAAGTACACGAAGTCCATATTTAGGCACCAATTAGACTGGCCACTCCATAACAGAGTGTATACACAGTCGGGATCGAATCTCCCTCTACAATAGCTTCCGTAGCTATGTCACCTGGTAGGTCATCTCTCTTCGCCTCTTGGGGGAGAAAGGCTCCGGCAACTAGCACGCCCCAGCCCACTGCAAGTGCCCCGCATATCTTCTTGCCCCTCGCTGGTGGAACTCCCTCTCCAGCTTGGTACCAGTAATCAGGGGGTCCAGGAATTTTTCCTCCCCTACCTTGGGTCGTATCGATGACTTGGGCATATGTACCGGGAAAGTGTCCGTTTGAGCCGAGTAGAGAATTGCCAATACCGCCCGTTCTCTGGCCAGGATTCACAATGCCTGTGTGGTGATCCCTCGGAGCAGCGTCTCCTCCACGTGAAGGATGAACTAGTAAGTCTATCGACGGATATTGAAGTCCAGATCCACCTCCCAAGCTCCCAATCACATCGACCGCAAAAAGGGCTGCTAAGTGCGATCAATGATTAGGGTGCCGGAAGCGAGTAAGATACTCTTGTCTCCCCATTGAAAAGAAGACCAGACCGGCGACAAGCAAAATATCAGTTACGAGTCTGAAACCGAGAATCAAATAGATCAATAAAGGTGTAAGAACCAAACTCGTCGAGAGCATTGTATAGGACAAGAACAAAGATAATCTCAATTGTCTGTTATGGATCCGCGATCTCAGGACTTGGTTGAGCCAATAGAAAGGCCCAAGGAGGAGCCTCTCCCTCTCCCTGTCACAGCTCTCAAGTGCATGAACAAGAGAAGGCTCATTATTGATACCACAATACTATACTTGTATTCCACTCCCTAGATACAGGGGTTCTATAAGCCCCCCCAACCAGAAAAAGACGTAAACCACAACGCTTTCAGGCGTTGATCGATTCATGCCGAGCTTTACTCCTATGAGTCTGTTGATTTCTGGAAACAACAAACCTGCAGCACCAAGAGGTAGAGCAGGAACCCACAAAACAATGGGGTCAACATTGGTGGGTGTTGCCAAAAGCAACAAAACAAATCCGAGAATTATGATTGCCACAATAACGCCCTTCATCGGCGATCGGTTTGCACCTCTCTGAGTAGCGAAACCATCCCTACTCCTCCCCATATATCGACCCCCAAACATTGAACCGAAGTATGCTATGCCCGCAAGAGGCTCAAGTGGGAGCCAAACAGTCCCTGCAGAGTAAATGCCTGCGATAAAGACGAAAAATGACGACCCTGCTGTAATCGGGACAAACCACTTGAAAAACCACCCTCCCAAGGAAAAGAAGGCCAGGGTGAAAAATAGCCAACCTCCAAGAAGAAAACTGATCTGGAAAAAGAACGAGAGGACAATAGTCAAGGAAATGGTGAATGGCAGAAGTATTAGGATGAACGACTTCTCAGCTGTCAAAGGTTGGATATTCATGATCTACAAAGGCTTGCGTGGAAATACTGCGTCTTAGAGAGGGATATTTCCAAGCGGATTAGGGATATTCTCTATCGATGTGATTGCATCATACAGGTTTTGTCCGAGACCAAATGTAGAGCCGAAAGCTACGCCCCGGAGACCGGGGAAGGTGCTTTCGTAGTACTCTGACGCTCCCCCGGCGGGAATCGAGAAGAGTCCAGCCTCAAGGACCCCTCCCACTGTGGGAGCTTGTCCTTGAGCAACCTGGCCCGCCAAATAGCTTGTCTCCCCGGCAGCAATATTGTTACCTAACCATCCGGCCGCCGATGCGGAGTCTGTAAATTCAAACCCCTCGCTTCCCAACACACCACTCACAAATCCGGAAACTCCAGCTCCCAATGCGCCCCGCAAAGTGACGGGCTGGCCCGTTGCGAGAGACTGTCCTACGTACCCGCCTACATTAATGACAGCGCTAACAGCACCGTTTCCAACCGGGCTGTGAAGAAGTTGTGAGGTCACGCTGCTGCCTGCAGATGTTCCTTCCAATCCGATTGTACTTGCACCCGCATCTGCAGTTACGTCTGCAGCGACAGTTGCACTGTCCGCAGCTCCTTCAACTGCAAGGTCTGCGGCCGCTGCTCCTCCTAGCTCCGCGTCTACCCCAATAAGCTCAGGTTGTACTGCGACCACCGCGACCACAGTGACCACAACAATTGCTGCAACAATTACTATTCCCTTCTGTTGCGGAGATAAACTGTTCCACCAGTCTGTTGCCGCATCCCATGGCCATTCTCCTGAAGGATCGGTGTATCGTAGTGGATTGTTGACCACGTACACGTATGGATTCATAGTTTGCGGTTGTGCCCTGTAGCCAGGATTCGGGTCTCTTGTTAGGAATCTTCCTAGTGTGGTATTGTACCATCTTGCTCCGTAATAGTAGAGACCGGTTGTTGGACTCTGAGGCTTACTAGTATACTTGTACGTTGGGTCAGTAGCTGTAGCCCCGTATTGTGCACCATACGGCTGACAATTCGAAGAGAATTTCTGATTATTAGCCATGAGTGCTCTAGGCATGAGCTGGTTCCAACATAGGATTGTCTTCACTTCTTCTTTCGAAGGAACACATCGTAGACTAACGTCCAGAAGAGTAGTATTGCTATGCCGACAAGCGTCCATCCGCCAATCGAAGGAATCACATCATATCCACGGAGCAAGATGGCGAGGCCAATCAGAATCACTAAAGACCACATCCCGAGATGTTGCTTTTCCAACCCTTTGCCTGGTCGGTAAGCAAGCATCATTGCCACTGCGAAGACTATCAAGATTAGAGCAGAAATGAGGAATCCAATGTACATTAGGTATTATCCTCTAACTCCAATTACCTGTCCCGTATAGAACGCCAACGCAAGCGGCCCCTAGAAATTCTGCGCCTCCAAAAATGGGCACTAGGTCGGCCTTCGCGCTCTCGGCATCGACGTATACACCCAATCCGGCCCCTATGAGAGTTGCCGCGAGATAAGTATCCCTAGCGAATGATGAAGGACGACGCATACTCGTATTCCAAGGAAGCCCACCTTCGGCGTTAGCGCTCGCTCCTACCGATAAAACCTGGAGAGCTGCCACCAGTTCTACCAACGCCTCCCGAGAGAGCTCCAGAGCCGGTCGTTGGCCATGGATTGCTTGAACCCTCCATATTTGGACCTGGATTCACTGGAGTTACTACATTGAAACCGCTGCCACCTGTATCTCCGACTGTAGTTTTGTTAGGGGTTACCCGCGTCGAGGCTGAACCACCGCTCAGCGAGTCATACAATGAGAAGCCAGCGCGTGTAATTCCGTAGGACGCATAGCCGATCCCCGTGAACTCTGTGCCAAGACCAATCGCGCCTACGGCAAGGCTTGACATACCAATGTCGAGACCACCAGCCGCGAGCATAGATGGCGCAGCAAGGAGACCCTCACAACCAACAAGACATGAAGCAGCCACAACGGCAACCACCACCACTGTAACCACTAAACCTTTTTGATCTGTTGAGAGTCCGTTCCATCCACATACCACATCCCACCAGTTACAACCGTCCATACCAGTGGGGTCCTGAAGATTCATTGCCCGGTTCTGAACGTAAGCGTATGGGTTCAGACTTTGTGGTAATCATAATCTACCAGGGTTCGGTTCACGGCTAATGCCGCATTGAGTTTTTCTTAGCAGTCACATAGAAGAAACTGCCGAAGATAATCAACACTAACCCAGTAGATATCCAGAGCGAGATGCCCGAGATCAAGCCATAAGTTATAGCAATAATGATCAGTCCAATTAATATGACAGGCCCTCCTAATCCAAGAGCGACGCTTGGCTTCTGCTTTTGTTTGAGAAGCAGGAATATTCCAACTAGGCCTGAAATGATTACGACAAAGGACCCCGCTAGGGTCGTAGAATCCAATAGCCCCTACCTGCCCCACTTTGCATAAGCAGCTGTACACAATACCAGGCCACCGACTCCACCCTCAACGGGGTAAGCGTATCCACTGTTTGATGTCACT
>VBBA01000302.1 GCA_005888675.1 Candidatus Bathyarchaeota archaeon
TTGCATGTTCTGACCATTCTTCAGGTCGAAGTATACCGTGTAGCCCCTCTTTCTCGTCAGCAAATGAATCGTCCCCTCTTTCTTTTTCTTCAATGTTTCCTGGGTCTCGACAAGTCCATCTTTCGACTCGGGTGTTCCGAAGACTCCCGGCGACAGATCTTTCGGGATGACTATATTCAGCACAGCATTCACCTTTTCAGGGTCAAAAACTATCTTGGTCGGGACACTGGAAGTCTTGTCAGTGTAGACGATGTCTCCACCTCCAGACTTCAATGCTTTGCCGACAGGCTCAACAAAACTCTTGAAATAAGCGACGGCAAACGCCTGGGGAACGCTAAACTTGCTAATGTGTCTAGCAGCGAAAAACGTAGTACCAAGAGCGATACTGCTTCCAACGATCTTAACATAAATGTCTGGGACAGTAACCCAGATTCCCGCAACCGAAGCTCCAAATATCGACGCATTTGCTAATAGGTTGGATCGGCTCTGAGGCCACTGAAGCCTACCTACAAACCGATTAAACAAGAAATTCTCCTCTCACCGGCTGCCCGATGCTCTACTTAATGATTCTAGAGAGTTTGATTCACGCATTTTCTGGCAGAGTATTTGCGGGAGAAGCGGAGAAGCTTTTGAAACGCTGGACCTAACATACTGAGGTACTTGGGATGTTAGCCTCAGACTTATTGAGGTGGCAGCGATTGGGGGGATGCCATCCTCCTCGTTATGTTAATCGCCATGACAAAAGTCAGGATGAATATCACAAGGACGAAGAAGGTCAGGAGTTTATAGAACAACAAAATAGCGTCAAGAGCGATATAGAAAATTGTCAGAGTGACGAGGACCGACTTCATCTGCTTGTTTGTCAGTCTCATTCCACGCCGCTCGAATGCGATCTCATCGAGGCGGGTGATGAGTTACAATGTTAAGGATCTCTTCAACATCTTGCTTGGTCACTTTTCCTTGAGAGTGCAAGTATTCCAGCCGTTTCGCTAAAGGGTGCAACCCGAACATTGCGGCCCACTCCCACTCTTTCACCCTCCAAGTATTGAACGCCAAAAGAAAGCCCCCGACAGTTAATGCAGTCCCTGCAGGGGTCATAACATAACCCGCCCATACCCAAGCAGCATACACAGGAGAACTGGGAATATTCGGTCCGACACACTCTGAATAGTTCGTGCACGTATTAGCCAGGCTCCGCTGCACTTCAAAGCTACCTATCAGGACAATTAGACCAAGTGCCATGATAAATAAGCCGAAAAATATTGTAGCTTTTCGAGCCCAGTTTCTCGACCATCTACGAGACCAGACCCAATCAGGAACGACCTTTTCCGAACTAGCCAACTAAACGATCAAAACAATATCGGTGACGTAGTCTATTTCCCGTTTGCGGATATAGAGAAAATTCATCCGGTGGCGACGCCTTCCCCGATTCTCGCCACTCAGCCTTCATACATTTCTAGCCATAACCCGTGCGTCCGTTCCGGTGAAACCAGTAGGCTTTGGCCATAGGTCCCCGTGTAATCGTGATGCTCGACTCCATTCTCATCTAAAAAGTGCCTAGCCGATGAAAGATCGCCTACCTCTATACTCGCGCCGAGAATACCGCCTTCTCCATGTTGCTTGAGGAACATGGCCGTCTTACCATCATCCTTCGTAGGAGCGAGTAGCAGGATTGTTCCTTGACCTACTTGGAACTCTGTGCCCTTCGCATCCGCATGATCTAACTTCACTTGTCGTCTAGCAAGGAGTCCGATCATCTCATACGGTCCCGCTCCGTCCTTCAGATCTTTCGCTATCATCCAAACGGACGCAAGCCTCCTCGCACCATTCGAATGAGAACCCACACTATACTGTTCGGGATGGCGTTTCCTGAAGGCTGCCCTTTCCAGAGTGTATTCGAGGAAGAAGATCGAGTCAGTAATGCTTGTTTTAGCCTTCAAGTCGACCCACTTCCACAATACCGAAGGCACGTCATCAGTATTCTCCAGCTTGATGGTCCCGCTACCCGTCCCAGTTTCTATTCCTCTTGACCGGAGAAAATTGACCGTCGCGTCCGCGGACCCAATATTCAACCCAACTGCACCAGCACCTTCATACTTCTCCAAGAACGCAACCGTATCCTTCGCCTTAGTGGGATCATAGACAGACAATAACTCAAGGTACGTGTCGTCTTGAAAGCGGGCTATACTATTCTCCGTGCCACCAGGATGCTGGCCTATCCCTGAAATATCAAAGCCCAGAAGATCATGGTATTCTTTGGTTGTACTCTGAAGGTCTCTGACCAGAACCACGAGATGGTCAATCCCACGACCATCTTGCAATAATGAATTCTGTGTTTGCGACTGCAAAGTCTCGTCAACCTCCTTGCTTTAACTGAAGTACTAAGGCTTGCCTCGAAAAATCAACCACAATCGGTTATGCTTTATAATCGCACCAAAAAGGTGTATCGAAACAATGCGAAGAACGCGGACACACTTCTCAAAGGAGTTGGGGCTTCGCGATTCAGTTTTGCTCGGTGTCGGCTTCATTATCGGGTCGGGAATCTTTCTCTTTCCAATTTTAATGGCAAGCATGGCCGGCACCTACTCCCTTCTCTCGTGGGTGATAGGCGGCATCTACACGATACTAACAGGGCTCTGCTTCGCAGAGAACGCGGCCAGAATTCCACGGGCCGGTGGACTATACTCGTACGCACATCAGGAACTCGGAGACACAATCGGCTTCCTAGCGGGCTGGTCATTCTGGATCGGATATTGGCTCACGATATCGACAGAGACTAAAGCTCTCTCGTTATACTCCTCATTCTTCCTACCAGTCACATACTTCAACGAATTGTCCAGACTGCTAATTGCGACCGCGATAGTCATCATTCTAACAATCATCAATTACCGTGGTGTGCGAGGCGGGGGACAGACTCAGGACATATTCACGATCGG
>VBBA01000303.1 GCA_005888675.1 Candidatus Bathyarchaeota archaeon
TGTGTTAACAAATCGCCGTCTTTTTCCAGTGCGGATATTTTCTCGGTGCAGAACGATACTTCAGTTAGGCCATTCCCGTTTCGCGGCGCAGACAGTATCTTGACCAAAAGAGTGAGAGCTTCCTCTCCGAGACCGGCGAGTTCTCCTATCGTAGTGAAGGCTTCTTCTTCTCCCGGGAGGAAAAATCTTCTTACACGTCTAACAATGCCGCTCAATTTGATTATTACTTGTCCGGTTGATTATTCACGAGATTGTCGAGAGGAGAGATGGAGCCGAGTCGAGCTAGTAAAGCGTGCTGTCTCCCAAGAAACGATTGGTTTTCTACAATCGGAGTAGAAGGATTACGTTTGCGATGGCAAGGTCCAGAATTGTCAATGGGATGGATCTCTTTGCAAACTTTCCAAAGCCAAGTCTCTTTCGATCCTTGTTCAGTATGCTCAGAGCGACAACGTTGGAGGCGGTCCCGATCGGTGTAGCCATTCCACCAATTCCAGCACCAAGAGCAAGAGCCCAAGCCAACGGGAGCAACGGTAGGCCAGTCGTGTGCATCACACTAACAACGGGCACAAAGACGGTGACGAGTGGAACGTTGTCGACAATCTGAGACAACAAGGCCGTGGACCAGAGAACCAAGGTTACTGCTAGCGCCGCGCTTCCGCCTGATGCCTGGACCATCTCGCCTCCGGCTGATGCGAGGAGCCCTGTCTTTTCCAGACCGGCTACGAGGAGGAAGAGCCCTCCGAAGAAAAAGAAGACTTCCCAATTGATTCGGCTGAGTACATGTTTGACCTCGGATGATCTGGACGATTCGTAGACTAGAATGACGGAGGCTGGCAGGAGGGTTGCTAATGCTGGTGAAACATCGAGTGCTTGATGAGCTACCAGGAATGCTACTGCGAGGAGGAGGGACACGAGGCTGACTCGGAGGAGACCCGAGTCTCTCACTAGCTCTCTAGGATTGCGTAAGAGGAGACCGTTATTCTTCGAGTGTTTCAACGCAGCTTCTCTGTGCAGGAATCGATGATTCCTTGCATAAAGGATGAGCAGGTTGAGACCAAGGATTGCCAGGGCGGTCGGGGCGGTATTGAGGAGGAATTCGTTGAATGAGAGTCCGAGGGAGGAGCCGACGATTATGTTGGTTGGGTCTCCAACCATTGTGGCGACGCCTCCAATATTTGCTGCCAAGACCTCTGCGACAACGAATGGGACGGGATCGATCTCTAATCCATCCAATACTTGGACTGTTAATGGTACTACGAAGAGTGCGACGGTTACAATGTCGAGGAGTGAGGCCATTCCAGCGGTCATTAGTGGGAGTAGGATGTACATCATGATTGGATGGGCGTCCACTGATCTCGCAAGGTGGAGTCCAATCCATTCGAAGAATCCTGCCTCTCGCAGGGAGGAGGCTATGATGAACATGCCCAGCAAGACTCCTAGGGCGGTCCAGTTGATTGCTCCGATAATGTCGGTTGACTTGAGGACGCCTGTGCCGACCATGAGTGTAGCGCCGAGTATGGCGGCGGAAGGCTTGTGGAACCTGTCGGAGAGTATTAGGGCGTAGGTGCCTGCGAAGACTCCGGTGATGATGACTGTTAGTGGGAGTGAGAGGGGTAGCGGCATAATTAGTCGGCTTGGACCGAGGAGAATTGGGTCAGGTCATAAAAGGCCTCATGATTGTGGGAGGCTTCAGGGTATGCATCCTGGCGGGGGAAGCACTACCGCGAGTGAGCTAGGGAGTTACTCTTTCATGGCTTGGAAAGGTCTGTTTTGTGTCTTGGGACTCTTGTTGATCATCGTCCCTTTTTTCTAGGATGGACTTGGGTCCTTGGCCTTATTTTGACGGGTTGGACGAGGGAGACAGCGGATCTCCTGGTGTAGGGAATATGGAATATTGACATTTTGGTGAGGGGCTAGCCGTTTCTAAGGTGTTTTCCAGGGGCTTTCAGGGGGACTCTTCCGCAAGCGAACACGGAAAATTCGCGAGGAGCGCTTGGGGTCAGAAAATCAATAGCCGAAATCGGCAACAAAGGCTCAAAATCAGTGAATTCTCCTTCTTGCCCTAGGCGTCGCCTAATTTTCCAAACAGAGCTCCCGATACTGTAGATGCAACGCGCGAAGATAGAGCTGCAGGCTGCATCGGCTGTTCGAAGGATTTGGTTCTGAACAATATGGGGAGGAAGGTGTCTGGAATGGAGGTTTGTTAGTTGTGCTCTATGCCGACTGGGCTGCTTCCCAAGTCTAGCTCTAAAGGACTAGCAGGTAGCGAGAAGCTTTGCGGAAAGTCGCCCTTTCCAAGGCATCTGAACTCTTCATTATGGCATTTTGGACACTTTATGTCGAAGCGCAATTG
>VBBA01000330.1 GCA_005888675.1 Candidatus Bathyarchaeota archaeon
TTGAAGTCGAAGTAATCGTTGAACATGTTCGTGGCCACTTGGATGAGGATTCCCCCGACGAGTGAGAGAAGGAAAAGAGTCCAATTGAACACGCCCGCTAATTGCCATGCCAATACCCCTCCTAGAACTATTGGTACGAGGCTGGCTTGCAGAAACGGGGCTCGCATTGTCCGAATCCACAGCAATGCGAACGGTGGCTTCTGGTCCGTTGCGGATACGGAGGAGGGTGATGGTGCCAAAAATGCTAAGCCTCTACCACTATATGCAGAATACGAACTTGAACGCTGGAGGTCTGCGAGAAAATATAAGGGTTAGCACTCACCAGGTCGCAAATTGACATCCCAAAAGGCTAAAGCGGACTTTCAAAGTGCAAGAGTGAGTGTTCTAGCCGATTAGGCCGGATGATTATGGGATCCATAGAAGAACGAGACGTTGTGGTCGTTGGGGCTGGCATAGCCGGTTGCATGGCCGCGGCCACGATCGCGTTGAAGGGCAAAGGCGATGTTAGCGTTCTGCTTTTGGACCGTAATCCACCCCAGGACGTGGGTAAGAAGAATACGTTGGGCTGGGTCTGTGGAGACGCAGTCGGGGAACATCACATCAAGTATGTTCAAGACAGAATAGGCGCGACCTATGGAAAGCCGGAGATGGAGAACCGGGTCAGCGCGGTCTACGTCTTCTCGCCCGATATGAAGGTCCGTGTTCCCTTCGAAGGTCCGGGATACGTCTTGGATCGTCCAAAGTTTGGACGAAGATTGCTAGACGATGCGCTGAAGGCTGGAGTTGAATATCGAGGAAATGCCCAGGCCACGGAGCTCATTGCCGAGAACGGACAGATCGTCGGATTGAAAGGCCAAACAACCGGCACTTTGCCCAACTCGTATTTCGAGATTCGCTCAAAGCTCATCATCGACGCTTCCGGAATGTCGACGAAACTCCGACGGGACCTTCAGATTCCAATAATGATGGAGAAAGAGATCGATAAAGACGACGTCGAACCAACTGCACGTCTGAATGCACGATTGAAGGAAGGAATCTCGGTGGAAACGTCTCACTGCGACATCTATCTCGACCAAGAGAAGGCACCGGGCGGGTACCTCTGGCTCTTCCCGAAATCTTCCGACAAAGTGAACATAGGACTGGGAATTCAACAGCGAAGGAGTAACAGACCGTTGAATGCGTTGTTGAAGGACTGGTTGGCAACAGACGAGAGGTTCAAGGATATCCAACCATTGGCCGATGACAGCAACCTTACAGGGGCATGGCAGGTCAGCGTGCGTCACCAGAATGACTGCTTAGTAGCGAATGGTTACATGGTCTGCGGGGATGCGGCGTGGTTCCCGAATCCGATTAGTGCTGGCGGGATTGGACCAGGACTGATCGGAGGAGTGATGGCGGGTGAGACAGCGGTTTCCGCGATAGAACGCGGAGATTTTTCAGAGAAGGGATTGTGGCAATACAATGTCGACTTCGTCGATAAGTACGGCAACAAGACAGCTGCCTTGGAAGCATTTCGGGTCTACTTACAAACTCTAGACAATCGACAGATCAATTATGGAATGAGGCACTTCCTATCTCAATCGGAAGCCACAAGCATGTCTCTCGGAGAGATGCCTCATCTCTCGCCCATGCAGAAGCTGGTAAAACTGTTCGAGGGACTAGGCTCATACCGCGCGTTCAAAGGACTGATCTATACAATGGATCGCATGAAAAGATTGAACAATCTCTATGCGAACTATCCAAAGACGCCGGAAGAATTCCCAGAATGGAAAAAGCAGGCCGACAAAGCACTTGGTGAAGTCAAAGCACGATTCCACTAGCACAAGATATCCGGAAATAACCAAACCAACGATCGGTCCGTAACTAGGTCAATAAATAGCGCAGGCCGTCGAGGAACTAGTTGAGAGAATGCCCAACTCAAGCTTCGTCATTGTACCTGTTTCTCAGCCTATCGCCGGAAGCGACGACGAGCTAGTAATGGACATGCTTGCCACAGGCCGAGGCACAATCTACAGTTTCCAAGGAATGCGTCGAAAGCTAGGTTTGCACCAGGAAAAGTTGACACGCATTCTCAAGAGATTGGAGGATGACAACCTCGTTATGAAGACGGTCGAGGGATATACGGAACTGAGAAGCCCCGGTCGCAAGGGTCCAAGACACGATATTGTCTACGGGGAACCCGTGATCAGAGGTCACTTGCCGACGGGAACCAACCTGGACATGATCATGTCCCGGCTGAAGGGGCGCTGGTTCAAGAACTTCCGATGGTTGGGATA
>VBBA01000331.1 GCA_005888675.1 Candidatus Bathyarchaeota archaeon
CTACCATTTCAATCCAATCGATTTTGCACTGGTCCAGTTACGCAAAGGAGATTTTAGATCTAATCTAGCTCTGGCCTCCGACGAATCTAGCGCGTCTTCGCCGTTTACGATTATTATGACTTCATTGGCTTGGAGGAATGCTTGGAAGTATGAGGCTAGATCGTATCGTCACTGGTTCTGGGACTCTGGAGTTATTACTGGTAACTTGTTGGCCACGTGTGCAAGTGAAGGCTTGAATTGCAAATTGGTTATGGGATTTGTCGATACATTGGTGGACAAATTGTTGGGACTGGAAGAATTGAAGGAGGCGACTGTTGGCCTAGGCGTGGTTGGAGCCGGTCTGGGACCACGTGCTCAAGCT
>VBBA01000332.1:0-1869 GCA_005888675.1 Candidatus Bathyarchaeota archaeon
CTTCGACGGGGTTCGAGTCGCAGGTTTGCTCAACAGCCGATATCGTTCGAAGCATTGTCGACAGTTCTACAAGCCTCTTCGGTCCCGGTACCGTTTGAATTTCTTCCCGAGGATGAATCGTTAATCGATTTCTACTTCATAGCTAACGATGTAGCGGGACTCCCTTCAGGATCCTATTATTACGATCAGGAGACAGAGTCGTTGGAACAGTTGAAACTCGGGAAATTCAGGAGCATATCCGGCTATCTGTCGCTGGGACAACCATTGTTCAGCCAGGTAAGTGTGATGTTCTTCCTGACTACAGACCTGAAACATGTATCGCAGTCTTTTGGTAATCGCGGTTATCGTACTGCGCAGTTCGAGGCAGGGGTCCGAGCCGGCAAACTCTACCTTTCCAGTTATGCTCTGGGACTCGGCGCTTCTGGATCGACCTTCTATGATGATGCCGTGACCGAATTCTTCTCGCCGCATGGCGAACATGCCAGTCCAATGATAGCCGTCGGAGTCGGTGTCCCGGGATACAAGGCAGGACCGGGAAAGATCCTTCCCCAATTCGCCACCCGCTAGGTTTGTTCGCAACTCATAGAGGAGGAAAGTCGAACCCAGCTTCAAGAGAGTTGTTTCAAGATCGGTAAAATCAATTTCTATGATCGAGAGAATCGTTGAGGCCTCTCATGTCTTGAGCACCGATTCCAAAGTCGCCAGATTGATAGACTAAGTCTACCACCATTATTTGGCTAGAAAAGAGGAAGGGGGGTTGGAAGCGCCGTTTTTGTTTTGTCGTTTAGGCTAGTCGAGTAATGCGTCGGTGATTACGGCGAAGTTCCTCTGGTTTCCACTGAGATCGTTCTGCCCTCTCTGAATATTGCTAGGGTCTATGTCGAAAAGTAATATTCCCGTGGAGAAGTAGCGTCGTCCCGGTGGACAGGGCGGTGTCGTTGAGGTGCCGCATGATGAGCCATCGGCCAATAGTCCTGCTGTTCCGGTGTAGAAGTTGTTCGAGACCGTGTTTCCTCGAATGATCCCCTGTGCATCTCTGGAATACTGGATGCCATTCTGGGCGATGAAATCAACTGGTCCCAGCCCCGTGACGCTGGTGTCAGTCGTGTTTACGTTGCTGTTGTGGTTTACTACTATACCGCCTTTTTGGTATGCGTAGACATTGCTGGAGGTTATGGCTCCTTTGGCCAAGGGCGCTGGAGAGGTGCCGCTGTCATAGATTATTCCAATGCCTCTCTGGCTTCCGTCAGGCATGAAGCTCGTCCCTACATGATTCCCAATGTTGTACACTGTTGCCCCGGAAATCGTTACGGTTATCGCGCCTGGAACCATTCCGCCGCTGTCAACGAAGATCCCGTACTTCTCAGCGTCGTGCACAGTCAAAGACGTGACCGTCATGCTTGTGGTGATATAATCGCCGATGTCACAGCTGGTCGCGTCAATTGTCCCTGGACCTGGCTCATTCACGGCCTTGGTCGTCAAAAACATACCCCGGCTCGTCGTAGCAAGGGTAATGCATGTCCCTGGGGGAATGACGATAGCTCTGACAGCACCAACCGCAATAATTGAAACTGATAGGACCAATAGTACTTTGAATATTTTCATGTTCTTATCATTGAACAATTTTCTTCAGAGAGACCTTGTGCCAGACAATTTATGCCGTGTCTAGCATGATGATATTTTTGAGATTCGATATTATTGAAATTCGATAATTTCCTTTTTCGATATAAGCAGGTTCTCATGGAGATCCCAGAGTCTTCATGAGCTTAGTTTCTTCTCAATTTTTTGGGCCAGTCTATCATAGGCCCGTCCAGCCCAGATCCCTCTTCGATTATCATGTACTAAGACTGTTAGTGTTCCGCTTGACGG
>VBBA01000332.1:1896-4454 GCA_005888675.1 Candidatus Bathyarchaeota archaeon
CTCTCCCCCAGTCTTGTATCGTCGGACTAGTCGTCCCATCGGCCTCACTTTTGCGTCTTCTAGCTGAGCCCAGGTACTCATCAATGCTCCCAAGTCGCGTTTTGTCATGGGGGTCGAAAGGACAATCTCACGCTTCTTCACGAACGGTCACGATTTCCTGCCTCTATTTATCGAAAGGTAGGCCACGCAATATTCGTTCATTGTATACTTCTAACGCAAAGGTAGGGAGCAGAAGTCATTGTGTCAGTTTCTTGCTTGCTTCCTTCCAATCTTTGACTTCGAATCCATGCATCGTGAGGAATTGAATGGACTCACTGTTGTTGGGATTCAGTGTCGTGTACAGGAAAGAAATGTTCTGAGTGTTCGCGTACTCGATCACTGTTGACATCAGCATGGTTCCAATCCCCTTCCTTTTACTCGCGGGCCGAACTGCTATGTATTCAAGCCAGAGTTCTCTCTTCGCACTATGGACAAAAGAGGTTGGCTGAACGAGGGTGAAGCCCACGAGATTGCGACGTATCTCTGCTACGTAGCTGGCTCGGACTCTGACGTAGTGATCCTCAGATAGTGAAGGTATTCGTCCACAATGATTCTCTCTATTCTCTTGACTGCCCTGTAATCCCTTGCCGCCAGCTTTCGTATCCTGACCATTCAGCTGGTCTCCACGTACCATGTGTACACGTTGCGCCGCCGACCTACCGAAGGTGAATTTGCTTTGAGGTTTGTGCATAGGATTGTTGTTAGCAAATCAATTCGATGGATACAATTTTCTGAATTTCATTGACGGTGAACTGTAACCGATAAAGATAAATCCGCACAACAGGTGCATCGGACTACAGAACAACTTTGCCGAGCTCTAAAGCACTACTAGTGTTGTTTTGCATCACTCTGGTTTTGGCTACTGAGCCCCCGACCTCTGTCCGACACGCATACTCGACCGCTACACCCTCCGATTACTCGGTCACGATCGGATCGACTGAGTCGCCTCGCTTCACCGCTCCGACCTCAAGCTCTCCTGGAACGTCAATCTTTGTCCAGCCAGCCGTCCTGACCAACGCGAGCCTGACTCCGGGAATGAATGTGACCGTTAGAGTCTTCATCAACAATGTCACGAAGCTCGACGCCTGGGAGTATAAGATCAAAGCCGACACAAGCGTTCTGAAGGCCATTGATGCCGACGTTACTCCGTACTGGGAGACACAACAAAGCCAAGGAAAAGGATCCTACATTATCCAAGTGAATGCGACCCAGGGAACTGACTTTGTCTATTGGGTATCGCTACGCCAGCCTAACGGGGTTATCCCTAGTCTCACAACTAATGTGCCTTTTCAATTAGGAACAGCAACATTCCGTGTCCTGAAGACGACAGAGGACACCCCGTTACACATAGTGACCTATCAAGAGGACCCACATTTTGGGACACTGCTGTATGATACCAGTCTCACCTTCATCGACTACACACCACAAGACGGAGCCTTCGCCAATCTAAGAGCCCCTTGGGATCTCAACTGGGACCTCAAAGTGGACATAGTAGACCTGGCAATGGTGGGCCGCTCCTTCGGCGCAACGTCCGGAACTCCCGGCTGGGACCCTCGCGCCGACGTTAATAGCGATGGAAAAGTAGACATAATCGATCTTGTTTTGATAGCCAGCCATTTCGGACAAACCATATAGTAAGATCCTTGCTATGAGAGTTCCACGCGCCAACGAGGCCGGCTATTCGGAAGCCTGTTGGATACTCCAAACTCGGTAAAAGCTAAGCGTTCGCTCGTGAGAGTGTTCAGTGAATAGAACACGCTGTTCGAGACCATGGTCTTATGCATAGCATGTTGCGTATAGTTCCCTTATGCGAGTTATAGCAGGTCATACTGGTCTCTCCGTCACACTTCTCCTCCTCACGATAACAAGCCTAGTTGCAGTCTCGATGCATACTCCGCCCTTCGGCCCAACTGCCTCGGTGGTCCCTCATGCGATGACACCCTTTGCTACCTATGACCAGTTGCATCAATGGATACTTTCGGTAGCCTGCAATGGATCTATCGTGAAGAGCTTCTACAATCCAAATGGGATTCCAAGTCCTATGCCAGGCCCTCTCGTGACAGGTGTTCCTGGAACATTCTCGGTTACTTCCGCGTCCAGCGGCTCCGTAAGCCTGATTCCCAACCATTCCGAGACCAATGTCCAGGTAGCTGGTGTTGATGAGCTGGACATGGTCAAGACTGATGGCACATACCTCTATACTGTAACAAACAATACGGTTGCTATCGTCCTCGCCTACCCGTCAACTGATGCGAGGCTCTTAGCCCGTGTCACTGTGAACGGCTCTATACAAGGTATCTTCCTCGACGGCAACAAATTGGCGATTGTTACTGAGAAATACCCGTACTATCCCTACCTGATGGGCGCAAGTATGGGCGTGGTCCAACCCCAGCCCTCGATTGGAGCCATGGGAATCTCCAGTCCGGTATATTGGGGATATGCGAGGACTTCTTCACTCTGGATCTTCGACGTCTCAAATCATTCCAGCCCAACTCTTACAACAAGTCTAACAGTGAACG
>VBBA01000333.1 GCA_005888675.1 Candidatus Bathyarchaeota archaeon
GTTTCAACTCTTCGACGACTTTCGCAGCATGTTCATTCTTGACGGTCGCGAAGACATAGGTCGGTAGATTTGTGATTGATAACATATATTTCAATTGTGTAATAGGTGTTACGTCAATATAAGGGTTTTTATGTGTGAAGGCACGATCTATTACATCAAGGAGGTTAGGTAGAGGTGGCAATACGAGGCAGTGCCGTGACAGTACCAGAAGCAATACGGCAGATTCTCACAAGGAACTATCCGATCTACCAGTGCCTCAAAATGAGAGTAGTAAACTACCACTCACTTGCTGAACTTGTACGAGCCCAGGTTCAGGAGGCCACGGGACGGGAGGCCAGTATCAATACTCTTGTTGTGGCCATCAAGAGGTTCGCTGACACTCTAGGCGAGATCGAAAGTCCCGCTCCATCCGGCTTGCTAAGCGGCGCAAGGATTTCCCTGTCTAGCGGCATAGTGGACGTGACGATAAAAGCGCTCAAGTCTCAGTTTCCGAGGATAATCAAAGACGTTGCGGAGATTGGAGGCCAACTTTCCGAGTTTCCCCATATCTTCCCGCTTGCCACGTCGGTCAAGATCATCCTACCATCGGAGGATTACGAGGTCGTTAAGAAGAAACTGGAAGGTGTCGAAGCTCTCGAGACCAGACTGGGAGTGGCGAAGCTGACCATCTATCTAACTCCAGGTGCCGAGATGACCCCGGGACTAGGGTCATACATTACAGAGCTCCTGTACCGGAACGGCATTAATGTCTTGGATGCCTATCTAGGGTACGGGGACGTAATAATGGTCGTCAGCGGTGAAGATGGACCTGTGGGTTTCAACCTTCTGCAGAAGGAGATCGATCACAGCACCAGAAGCTTACAGTCTTCTCGGGGAGGAGCGGTTAAAGTGATAGCTAGGTCGCCGTAGTCTGAGGCTATGCTCGTACAACTTCCTAACAAGACCCCTTCGACACCGTCAATTCGATCGTCTAAGGTCCAAAGTTTAAGACCGAGGAACCGTTAGTCGAAGAACCCATAGCAGTGTAACCCAATTGACTAGCACTCTAACGCCGCGATCGGCTGATTATGAAGTCAAGCTAACTCAGGATCATGAAAGCTTTCGACACACAATCCGGGACTTTGCAGAGAAAGAAATCCGTCCAGTAGCGTTTGAGATCGACAAGAAAAACAAGATCCCCCGCGAACTTCTAGATAGAATCGGAAAACTAGGTGTTCCTGCCATTACCTACAAGGAAGAATATGGCGGACTCGGCGGGGACATGCTCACGATGGTTATAGCGATCGAAGAACTAGCCCGTGTCTCTGGAGCCTGTTCCACTGTTTTTGTCGCAAGTCACCTCGTCTCAGAACCCATCAGCGAATGGGGGACCGAACAGCAGAAGAAACAATTCCTTCTTCCATTGATTTCGGGGGATAAGATCGGTGCCCACGCTATGACCGAGCCGGGTGCAGGGTCGGATGTTGCGGGGATAAAGTCGACAGCGAAGCTGCAGGGTGGCCAGTGGGAGATATCGGGACGGAAGATGTTCATCACTAACGGTGAGATAGCCGACACATACCTTGTTTTCGCCCGGACCAGTCCACAAACAAAGGGAAAACAACGCCACCACGGACTCAGCGCTTTCATCGTCGACCGGAACACGCCAGGCTTCCAAGTTGGAAGCAAGATAGAAACCACGGGACTGCGTGGGTCCCAGCCAACCGAACTGATACTAGATCGAGTCAAGGTCCCGAAGGAAAATCTTCTCGGGAAAGAAGGTGAC
>VBBA01000334.1 GCA_005888675.1 Candidatus Bathyarchaeota archaeon
TGTAACTTAAGGTGTCCAATTTTCAAGGGTGGCCTAAGACCCTGGCAATGAAGATATTCTTCCTCGCGTCCGTCTTCTTTTTTTCTGGTCCCGATAATCCCCTGTTGCATTCCAGAGACAACAGGTTACATACCTCGATATCGTGACTTATCCTATTCTACAATGCCTCATCCTAGAAAAGCCCTCATGATCAATCGTAGACAGCGAAGGACTAACAAGAGCAGGAAGAAATCTGGTGGGAGTAGACGTTCTACTCACATCTGGCCACAACCATGACAACAAAGTCTTGCTATTACTGCGACGATCCTGGGACTGAAACGATCGTCGTCGGCGGCATAAGATACTGGTTCTGTCCAAATCATAAGCAGGTGCTGATCTCCTGGCTGGAAGAGGATCAGGAGAAGAAGGCGGCCGCAGCCTCGCAGCTGAGAAGAGAGATAGAAGCCGCTGGCAAGAAGACAATACCCCAGAAAGCTCTCTGAATAACCAGGAAAAAGAAAAGGGTAGGGAGACGGCGCTCTCTACTTTACTTGCTTGGCATGAGGGTAGACGTTGAGGCTGATGGATTACTGACCGCTGAACTGAGCCCGCGGGGACGTTTGAACGCGTAGACTGTCGCGCCTACACCGGCGAGCACTCCACCAATCCCTAGTAAGAGTGTTCCCCAGCCTGAAGTCATGGTAGCGACCGATTGAGTTCCAGCGTCTGAGGATTCGGCTTGGAGTGCTTGGTTCCAGTAGGTTTGGGCAGATTTGAAGCTTGTATTTGCATTGGCAAAGTTTCCAGACTTGTACTGTGCTAGGCCTAGGTTTCCTTGTTGTAATGCTTGTTGACATAATGCGTTGCCTTGTTCAGTCTTGAAGCTTTGAGTTCCGAATGCGCCGCATAGTGTTGGGACCCCGATGAATCCGGGGTTCAAGAGACCGAGCTGTTGCGCTATTGACATACCACTTGCCTGGTCTGCGCTGTAGACTGCGAAGGTGGAGAAGACGAATCCGATGAACTGTTTCGTCCCAGCACTCGCCGGAGTTGTATAGTTTACCGTGAACGAGGTTACCGAGTGAGTGCGATAGTTTGATGCGGTGTTGGTGTCAGGGACCTGGAATGTCAAGACGATCGTTCCTTGCGAGTTCTGATAGATTCTCAACGGATTGCTGGGTGAAACGCTTCCTGTGTTGGTATAGTTGCCGTTCCAGTCCATTCGTAGATTCGCTCCGGTGACGTCAATGTAAGCTCCTCCGTACGGGTTAGTGTATGTCACTGGAATATTCAGCGTGGCTGTGCTGCCGTGGCGCTGAAGAATGGGTCGGTGCCGACATAGGCTTGGTTGAGCCACATTTCGGTGCCCAAGTCAGCATGGGCTCGTGGAATTGTCGTTGGCGCTATGGATATTATTGCGAGTAGAGCCGTTGCTATGATTGCTATCCTGATTGTTTTCATGGCTGAACGCGAGACGCGGCAATCGTTCGAGTTAAGAGAAATGTATCTTCACGGCACGAGCCATAGTTGCATCTCGATTGTGGACATATTCGAGTAATTCTGGGAAAGTCTCTTCCACGTCTTGAAACTCTACAATCTACCCCCCCTTTTTTCCAACTTTATTTTCTACTGCGCCTCATTTTGGGAGAGATCTGTTTTAAATCGTTCAAAATGCGAGAATAGCATTTTGCGGAAACGGGTTTATTCATTTAAACATAGCGGAAATTTACGAGGAGGACATCGGGGGCCAGAAAAAGTGAGCTCTGATTGTCAAACAGAGCATGAAATGAGCGATTTCTGCTTTCAACGGAAATAGATGGCTAAAATAATTAAGTGGACTGCGAGGTGGTTGCTTGGTCCCACGAGAGTCATAGTACAACTAGCCATTCCAGTATGGTGAGAGGTTCGGTCTCACTGAGGAGCCCTTCAACAATAATTCTATCCCTTTGAAACCCTGCTCACGATATTTCGTCCCCTTGTCCGTGATCTTATACACCCGCCTGCTACGACGCGTTGGAGAGACCCACTCGCCCGTCACTAGTTGCCGCTCTTCAAGCTCATACAAGAGCGGGTATAATGTTCCAGCGCCAATCCTCGTGCCCGTCCGGGACCTCAGCTCCCTCATGACCTCGTAGCCGTGCTTAGCTCCACCATTCAACAGGTCTAGAATGAACAGGTCCAAGAAGCTCTTGACCAATCTTTCCGAGATCGCCTTAGTCAATGGATTGCATCAGGACCCTAAACCTATCAAACCTCGATATTCTCGGCTTTCGATATAAACCCCTACGTACGCCTCAAGAATCGGATCCAGACACGAGGTCCAATCGCGCATGAAGGGGCCGTCAGAGGACAGATGCATTGTGGAATTCCATGATGAATTGGACAGCTTAACGCACCTTTTTCAATCTCCAAATCAGGATCATAGCACGGGACGATAAGAGGAGAGCATAGAGTTCACGCTAGAGATTGACGACGCCGGAGTCGGCGATCTACTCTACGGAGTAGTAATCGGTGCACACAGACGCGAAACTGGTGAATTCATGTACGACATAATACCCGTCGCTTACTTCCAAGAACCCGACTTCAAAAAGAAACTCTACCTCAAAAAAGCAACCGAGCTAACCAACAATCTCCTAAACAAGATGAAGCTGGGAAACGACGAAACGATCGAGATATGCAGCAGCTTCCTCTTCGACGAGACACGCCCAGCACTCTGGGACCAATACGGCAAGGAAAGAGTGAAGGTCGCACAGATCATTGGACAAGCACAGGACAAG
>VBBA01000335.1 GCA_005888675.1 Candidatus Bathyarchaeota archaeon
CGATACGCGAGCGAGACGACAAGAGAGCCAAGAGCTTCTTCCACATGCTAAGATGGGTAAAAAACGATCCAAGAAACAGACTGCCATATGCTAAGACTGGATGGCCAAAATTGAAACGATACCTGACACTCCCGCAGAAACGTCAGATCTATTCCTCCCAGGGCTGGACCCGTGACCAAAACCAAGGTCCGCGTCAGCATTAGACCCGCAGTCCCAAGCGACAA
>VBBA01000336.1 GCA_005888675.1 Candidatus Bathyarchaeota archaeon
TGGACATCCGAAATAGAGGGCTCCGCTCGATCCTGGCGCAACTCCTGGAGGCGACGACCAAAGGGTTGTACAGTTAGGGTTTAGGACCTGTACACTGGACGGAATGCCAGTAAAGTGCTGTGAGAACAATGGCGTCGCGTATATAGAGACAGTCAGCCCGAGTAGTAGAATTAGAGTACTGGAAATGATTTTAGCTTTCAACTTAACTCCTTGCATGTTTTCTTGGTCAACATTCTGACGAATGACGGTTTGATGCTCCAGTAAAGCCTCTCCGCACCCAATGCTATCAGGGCTCCACCAACTAGTAAGAGCACCTCACCGATTTGCACCCCAAAGCCGTCTGTCATATTTCTGTAGCTTTCTATTCCGCTACTTATTGGGCTTGCCTTTCTGAATGATGAAAAAGATTCCATAGTATTCCTTCGCCGATCCTTTTCTACCGCGGATGAAACAAGCGCCCCGGCCGTAGGGGCTGAGTGAAGACGACTTACAAATGACCCGTGAGTGACAATCTCATCAAGAACTAGGTTTTTGTAACTACCACACCTAATCAGTCAGGCCCGCGCTGGACATTGGTGGTTTCTGATCCAAGAACTCGAAAATAGCCTTCGTTTCGCGATCATATGTAACGGGCCCACTTTGGAAAGGTGGCAAATCGATTCCATCAGGAAAATTATGTCCATGAAATTGGGTACCTTAGTTCAGATAATCAGGTTTGACAATAGCTCAAAGAACGAGGCAGACCACCGGTCAGTCCTATTCAACACCTACTCGAAGATTTTCGTACGATCACGACAGAAGCAACTGGTACCTGTTGATTCCCTGTATTCGATAAGCTCGACTTCGAACTCCGACGACATTATCGAGAATATGGGGACTGAGCAGATCGGACCTAGTAAGGTGACGAAGCTCAGAGAGCTAAATCTAGATTTCGCATTGGATTTCGGAGCGAGTCCGCTCCCAGAAAACCTGCTAGCCATTCCCCGTTTTGGCGTGTGGTCGTTTCGGAACGATGATGGAACAAGAAACCGTGCATCCCCTGACTGTTTCTGGCAGGTCTACAACGGAGACCATGTGACGGGCATAGTCCTAGAGAGACTGACTGGAACGGGAGACTCGGGAACAAGGATGTGGCAAGGCTACCTGAAGACAATACGCGGCTCTTATTCAAAGAATCTAGACCAAGCCTTGTCGGCTTGCGTCTCCTGGCCGGCCCAGACATGTATACGAATAAGGAA
>VBBA01000337.1 GCA_005888675.1 Candidatus Bathyarchaeota archaeon
TGAGACATTTTATCGCCTCTTGTTCCGCTACACTTCATGGAATGTTGGAATTGTTCAAGCACCGATCAGCGCTTTTCTCACTTCTAGTTTCAAACCAACTATTCGCTGGCTTCCCCAATCAAGAAAGGGACACATCCAGGCTGATCCTTTCGGCCGCTCAGATGGGCATCGGGTGACGGTCCTATTCGAAAGACTTGATTATCTTCATCGAAAAGGAATGATTTGCGCGGTCGAAGTTGAAGACTACGCTTCCTTTGGCGAACCCAAAGTCGTTATGGAGCTACCCGTTCACATGTCTTACCCATTTCTCTTCGAGCATGCAGGTGAAACCTACTGTGTTCCTGAAACAAATCAGGCAAGAGAAATTTCGATTTATAGAGCCTTAGAATTTCCGACTCGATGGATCAAGGTCGGTCATCTCCTCGACAATGTAAGGGCGATCGACGCGACAGTATTTCAAGACGACAATCGGTGGTGGTTGACCTTTACGGATCGAGAGAAGGGAGGCGACGCGAACCTCTACCTGTGGTATGCT
>VBBA01000338.1 GCA_005888675.1 Candidatus Bathyarchaeota archaeon
CTCTTCCTCTCGAAGCCAGACGTATCTCTGGTCTACCGTGTCCACAGAGATCTCGTCGCTGTCGACGAAGACAGTCTCGGGATTTTTCATATGTTTCTGAGCTAGTTCGACAATCTCGTCCGGCATGGTGGCCGAGAATAAGGCGGTTTGATGCTTACCAGTTATCGCTCGAATAATATCCTCAACGTCCTCGATGAAGCCCATGTCCAGCATCCTGTCAGCCTCATCCAGCACGAGGAAGCTAACACGGTTGAGACTTATTTTTCGTCGCTCAAGATGATCCAGTAATCGTCCCGGGGTGGCGATGACAATTTGTGGCCCACGGTCTTCTAGGTTTCTGATCTGATTATTGATTCCTTCACCACCGTACAATGGAATGACGTTTACTCGCATTGATCGTGCGAGTTTCTGAAACTCCTTCGCAACCTGTAATGCTAATTCACGGGTCGGGACTACTACTAGTCCTTGAACCCCGTCGGATCGATCGATCCGTTGAAGCATCGGAAGTGCGAACGCTAATGTTTTGCCGGCTCCGGTGTGAGCCTGGCCAATCACGTCTCTACCTGCAAGAAGAACGGGTATAGCACGAGCTTGTATCGGGAACGCCTGGCTGAAGCCAGCTCCCCGGAGGGAGTCCAATAGGCCGGACTCCAAGCCTAATTCGTCAAACTTTACTGACACTCGTAATCACAATAAAAGCCGGTACGCGACATAAAGACCTTCGCGAAGCAAGATACACTCGTAGTAGGCTATCTTTCGATGGCTACCGGCTCTTCACGACTACCGTTCCCTTCATCCACGAAGTGTGATAATCGCAGTGGTACGGGTAGGTCCCTACGATTGTGAATGTAAATTTGTTCGTAAATCCTGGTGGAATATTTCCAGAATAGAACAGTCCAGTGTCACCGTGGGCATTGTGGTCACACGTGTTAACGCAGGTCGCCGGCTCTAAGTTCGCCCAGCCTACGGTATTGTTGATACCCAAGACCACGGTTATTGTTGTTGGCTGGAATGCATTAGGAAAATTAACGGTTGATGCACCTGCTGGAATCGTAACAACTGCGATTTGCGGCGAGGTGGGGACAGCGGTCAGAGTTGGTAGAATTGCGAAGCTTATGGTCAATCCGATCAATGCCGCTGCTATGATAGTTAGCGGGGGCATAAGCCTCCGTCGTGTGGTCGTATTCCTGTCAACAAGCTCGTAGGTCAAATATGAAATGCCAATCAGGAGGATAACCAATAATCCGAGATCCAGTGGGTCTGGGTTTGCAGTCCCATTGGCGGTTGAAACAACGTGGTATGGAACCGGCAACATTTCCTTGTTTCTACCGGGACTTCTTCTGTTGAGGCTTGACTATCTGCCCAGCTAGTTCCTTGGATTGTCTGCGATGGCGTATGAAAAACGCGACCGTCCCGACGCCTATGGCAACTATGCCCCCGACTGTCGCGAACTGATAGTAGTAATCCGGCCCGCTTGTGACTAGTCCGATTGCGGATGGTTGCAACGCTAGCACTCCGAGGTTTGAGACCGTCGGAGT
>VBBA01000310.1 GCA_005888675.1 Candidatus Bathyarchaeota archaeon
ACACTCGCCCGATCTCATGCAGTACAGTGACCCAGTCTTGAACGAGATGGAGGAGAAGCACGAAGATTACAGCATCAAAAGACCGGTCGAGAAACGGTAGGTGATGAGCGTCGCCTCGGACAAGATCCTCTAGACCCTTCTCCCTTGCCTTGGCCATCATCGAAGTGGAAATGTCCACTCCAACAATCGGCAATCCTCGAAAAGTTAGTGGCTTGGCATAACGACCTGTCCCAACGCCAACATCAAGAACACTCTCATAGCCACCGAGCACCTTCTCCATAGTCGCTAGGGTGGTGCTCATCACATCATCGGGAGCCTTGCGCGTAGCATCGTAGATGTCCGAGACGCGGTCGAAATCAGTCGTTCTATGTCCCGTCCTCAGTCAACTTAGGTCTCGATTTTCCTCGCGTATCAAATTAGAATTACTTTCTAGCAAGACAGCGCGAGGCTGAAAACTCTCTACCTAATCCCTGTGTCAACAGCAAGATCAAGTCTAGCATAGACCCCCGAGGAAACGACAACTGTTGCAGGAAGACCTCCGCAACCCAACGCCTGACCGATTGAATCGCAGTTCGACATTGTAACGCCATAGTTGCCAGGGGCCAGGTTAACGCTGAACGTACCCACTGCCGCGGGGCCCGGAGCGATCCGTGCAGGGCGAGCGCTCACAAAGTTACACGTCATAGAAGGCATCCAATCGATTTGAGACAAAATTCTTTCGCCAGAAGAAGTGATGACGATCACATGAACTGACTTAATGTTGTCAGGCACGGGTCCAAGGACTCCGACAACAGTGCATAGCGGAAAAAGAGGGCCGATCGACGCATAGCCATGGACACCTTGACCAATCACAGGCGTCGTAGGTAGAGGTGGGGATGGACGGCCGACAGCGTTGAAAGCTGGAGGGTGAAATCTCGCGGGACCAAGAACAACAACAAATCCCGAAGCCAAAACAATCAATGCGAGCGAGACAATCAATACAAGTCTAAGCACTGGTTTTCCGCTCCTGAAACCTCGGGCCGATAAACGGTTCCCCATCCTACTATTCTTATCGTCGAACACATCTTGAGCACCTCCCAGGAGTACCTTACGAAGGCTTTTTAGAAAATTAGGACTAGGATCCACACTAGGAGCCAATTCGTTCATTTTGAGCCCTGATTGCCAAAATACGCACATGTTTTCTGGCCCCCGATGTTGTCCTCATGAATTTCCGCTATGTTTAAATGAATAAACCCGTTTCCGCAAAATGCTCTTCCTAGCATTTCGAGCGATTTGTGGCAGATCTCGTTCAAAATGAGGCGCAGGAGAAAGTTAAGTTGTAAAAATAGGGGTGGGTAGTACCTCAAAATTCAAGACGTGAAAGAGACTTATCGAATACTTTCACACCGACCACGTATACTCTCAGACTCCGCAATCTCCTCTTGAGCTCGATAAGCTCAAACCACTAAGGCCGTGAAAGGAAAAAGTAGCATAGAAGAAAAGTTTCACAAGCATTTTCCAAAAGTGCTTGCGAATCTTATTTGGCCCCCA